>PXRK01000068.1 GCA_003021015.1 Halobacteriales archaeon QS_4_66_20
AATTCTTCCTCACTTAGATGCCGAACAATCTCGATCCGCCGATTCCCACTCATTACCTTCCTGTCTCACGCCAGGCCCATAACTTCCGTCACTCATTACGCTTCCCGGTGTCCGCTCGATCCAGCCTGGCCGCCGCAAGGACCGCAGCGGAGCGAGGACCGCAGCTAGGCCCGGCTGGTCGAGCGGGCGGGGGCTTTCAACAAGCAGATACCTGCGATAGCTCCCCCAACGACAAATCGCTCTCAACAGCGAGCAGAAGCTGTGAAAAGCCGTCCGCTGGAGACGGTTCTACTCGTAGAGCCAGCCTTCGTCGATCTGTTCCCAGCCGACGAGTTCGTCGTCGTCGAAAAACAGGTCGATCTCGCGCTCGTTCGCACCGGTGTCCTCGTGGTCGGAGCCGTGAATGACGTTCCGCCCCAGATCCAGGCCGAGGTCGCCGCGGATGGTGCCGGGCTGGGCCTCCGCCGGGTCAGTCGCACCCATCATGCGCCGGACCTGCCGGGTCGCGTCCTGGCCCTCCCAGACCATCGCCATCACCGGACCGGCGGTGATGAAGCTCACGAGGCCGTCGAAAAAGGGCTTGTCCTCGTGTTCGGCGTAGTGATCGTGGGCGAGGTCCTCGTCGATCTGCATGAACTTCGCGCCGACGAGCGTCAGGCCGCGGTCCTCCAGCCGAGAGATGACCTCGCCGATCAGCCCCCGCTGGACGCCGTCGGGCTTGACCATCACGAACGTCTGCTCGTACTTGCTCATGCCTCAGCCTCCGTCTCCTCGCCGTCCTTGTCGTCCTGAGTCTCGTCCTCAGCGGCGTCGGCCTCGACGTCCTCCGTCTCGTCGTCAGCCTCGTCGGCCTCCGTCTCCTCGGCGTCCCCGGCGTCCTCCGTTTCGGCGTCAGCTTCTTCGGCCTCCTCCTCGGCGTCTTCCTCGTCAGCTTCCGCTTCTTCTTCAGCCGCTTCGGCCGTTTCCGCTTCGTCTACGCTCTCCACCACTTGTTCCGCTGCTTTCTCGGATTCAGCCGCTTCTTCCTCGTCAGCTTCTTCGTCCTCGCCCTCCTCTCCCTCGGGTGCCTCGACTTCCTGGCCGGCCCATTCGAGGTCGCGGCTCTCGCGGCCGAGGTTGGCGTTTTTCTCACACTTCGAGGAGCAGAAGTGGATCGTGGTCCCGTCGGTCCGGACGAACATCGTCCCGGTGCCGGGTTCGATCTCGCTCTCGCAGAAATCACAGTGCCGTTCTCGGGGCATTATTGTCCTCCGATGGTGTCGGCTTCGCGTGCTGTCTCGCGGAGCTGAAGCACGTCGCCCTCGCGGACCGGGCCGAGCACGTTCCGGGTGATGATCCGGCCCTTGTTCGAGCCCTCGCGGATGCGGCACTTGACCTGCATGGCCTCGCCGTGCATCCCCGTCCGGCCCACGAGTTCGATGACTTCAGCGGGCGTGGAACCGCCGCCGCCGTCTTCGGACTCCTCTGCGCTCACGCGAACCACCCCTGGTGGTGAGCGTGAGGTGATAAGTCACAGCCCGCGCAGCATCGAAGACGCGAGCAGGAATGTCTTAGCGTGCTCATCCGTGCTCACCTCAGCGAAGCTCCTCGAGCTTCTCCGTGATGTCCTCGACGTCGTCCTCGGCGTCGCCGGTGTCGGTGATCGCCGCGGCGGCGCTGCCGACCTCCAGGCCCGCGGCGTGGCCGATGTCGTCCTGCGCGCCGACGAAGATGAACGACACGTTCTTCTCGTCAGACAGCTCGGGGAGGTGCATCACGACCTCCTCGGGCTGGACATCCTCGGCGATGTACACGAGGTCCGCGCTCCCTCGCTCGACTGCTTTTGTCGTCTCGTTCGTCCCTTTCTTTACCGATCCTGTGTCCCGCGCTACCTCGAGGGCGTCGAGCGCGTCGTCCTCGAGATCCGCCGGAACGTCGAAGTTAACGTACACTGGCATGGTTGTATTCACCTCCTGTGCGCGGGCTCGCACTCCCCCGCCGTCGGTCGCCGAAAGCGCCGGCGACCGTCGAATCCTATAGTGGCTGGGAGCGTCATCAACCCCACACAGGCTGTACCCCAAAGTGGCCCATCTTCCCCTAAAGCGCTTTCGAAGCCGCTGTCGGGGTGGTACGCTGTGACGCGCCCTGCTGGAGTCTTAAGTAGGAAGATTCTTCCGGCTCGGAACCGCACCGATAGTATGGACGAATACACGGTCACCGGCAAGTGGAAAGCCCGGGATGGCTGGCAGACGTTCGAGAAATCGGTCGAAGCGGAGAACGACGACGTCGCAGCCGAGTACGTCTACTCCGACTTCGGCTCCAAGCACGGCCTCCAGCGCACCCGGGTCGAGATCCAGGAGGTCTCGGCATGAGTCTCGGTGGCGGTGGCGGTGGCGGCGGCCAGGCCCAGGAGATCGCCCAGCAGATCGAGGAGCTCGAACAGCACCAGGCCGCGCTGGAGGCGGAGATCGAACAGCTCCAGGAGCAGCAGCGCGACATCGACGACGCGATCGAGGCCGTCGAGAACCTCGACACCGGCTCGACCGTGCAGGTTCCGCTCGGTGGCGGCGCGTACGTCCGCGCGGAGGTCGCCGACATCGACGAAGTGATCGTCGACCTTGGCGCCGACTACTCCGCCGAGCGCGACCAGGAAGGGGCGGTCAGCACGCTCGAAGCCAAACAGGAGAAACTCGACGGGCGCATCGAGGACATCCGCTCGGAGATCAGCGAGATCGAAACGGAGACCGACCGGCTCCAGGACCGCGCCGAGGAGCTCCAGGCCCAGCAGATGCAGCAGATGCAGCAGATGCAACAGCAACAACAGCAACAACAGCAGCAGGACGACAAGTAGCGCTGGGGCCATGTTCGACGGACTGAAAGAGAAACTCGACAGCTTCACCGACGAGGCCGAGGAGGACGTTGATGAGGAGGCACTCGAAGCGGCGGAGGCGGAGGCTGAAGAAGCCGCGGCGCCGGACGCCGAAGACATGCCGCCGGACGCCGAAGACGTGCCGGCCGAGACCGACACGGCAGCGGCCGATTCCGACGGCGCGCAGGAAGCCGACGCCAACGCCGGCGACCCAGAGACTGTGCCCCCAGAGCAGGGTCACGCGCCAGCGGACGACGAGCCAGTCGACCAGACGGCCGTCGACGAATGGGCCGACGACTCCGGGGCGGTTGCTGCCGAAGGCGCCGAGGACGCCCCAGCGCCGGCCACCGCGGAGCCTGCGGCGGACGACGCCGAGGAGCAGCCAGCGGAGGACGCCGAAACCGAGGCGGCCGACGAACCGTCGGAAGCGGACGCGGACGACGCCGAGGAGGGGCGCGGCCTGACCGAGCGGGCGAAGCTGTTCGCCACCGGGAAGACCGTCATCGACGAGGAGGACCTCCAGTCCCACCTCGATGATCTGGAGTTCGCGCTGCTGGGCAGCGACGTGGAACTCCAGGCCGCCCGGGAGATCCTCGACGGCGTCGAGGAGAACCTCGTCGGCGAGACCCGCCGGCGCCTGAAGAGCACCGGCAACCTCGTCCAGGACGCGCTCCGGGAGGCGCTGTACGACGTGATCAGCGTCGGCCAGTTCGACTTCGACGGGCGCGTCGAGGACGCGGAAAAGCCGTTCGTCATCATCTTCACCGGCGTCAACGGCGTCGGAAAGACGACGACAATCGCGAAGATGGCACAGTACTTCGAGGAGCGCGGGCTCTCGACGGTGCTCGCCAACGGCGACACGTTCCGCGCCGGCGCGAACGAACAGCTCGAACAGCACGCCGAGAACCTTGACAAACGGGTCATCTCCCACGAGAAGGGCTCCGATCCGGCGGCGGTGATCTACGACGCCGTCGAGTACGCCGACGCCAACGACGTCGACGTGGTGCTGGGCGACACCGCGGGCCGGCTGCACACCAGCGACGGCCTGATGGACCAGCTCGCGAAGATCGACCGCGTGATCGAACCCGACATGACGCTGTTCGTCGACGAGGCTGTCGCCGGCCAGGACGCCGTCACCCGCGCCCGCGAGTTCGACGACGCTTCCGACATTGACGGCACCGTCCTGACGAAAGCCGACGCCGACTCCCAGGGCGGCGCTGCCATCTCCATCGCGCACGTCACCGGCAAGCCGATCCTCTTTCTGGGCACCGGCCAGGAGTACGACGACCTCGAACGGTTCGACCCCGAGCGCATCGTCGACCAGCTGCTCGGCGAGGAGTAGCCCCCACCGTTTTGTCCGTGCCGCTCGATGCCCGCGACATGAGCAACGCCACGATCCGGCTCGAACCGGCCGACGACCTGGACTACGTCGAGCGGCTGCTCTCTGAGTGCGATCTGCCTGCCGACGACGTGCGCTCGAAACCGGACTGTTTCTTCGTCGCGGTCCAGGAGGGCGAGCGCGTCGGCGTCGGCGGGCTGGAACAGTACGGGACTGCAGGGCTGCTCCGGTCGCTCGCCGTCGAACAGTCCCGTCGGGGCGAGGGGTTCGGAACCGCGATCTGTGATCGACTGGAGAAAGAAGCGCGCGCCGACGGGATCGAACAGCTCTGGCTGCTGACGACGACTGCCGCCGACTTCTTCGATGCTCGGGGGTACGAGGAGGCAGATCGAAGCGAGGCGCCCCCCGAGATCCAAAACACGACCGAGTTTTCCGACCTCTGTCCCGACACGGCGACGTGTCTGCGGGCGTCGCTGTAGCCGCGAGCCATGTGTACGACGTACGTCGCGGCGATGCTGGCCGGCGTCTGCGGACATCGCTGTAGCCGCGAGCCGGGAAGCTAATACTGTCGAACGTGAGTACGTGGAGAGTTCTACCCCGGAATCGTGCTGAAACGCGTGAATACACCAGTTTGCGTGTCTTGCCATTCCACAGAGTCACGTCCGACAGTATAAGTAGCCCCAGTCCTATCCATATCGCGTGACAGGTCCAGTCGTCGGGACCGTGGATAGCTACGACATCGACGGCGACGACCGCGTTCCGTGGGTGCTCGGGACGCAGTTACACCCCGAGGCTGGCCCGTTGGGTCGTGCGCCGGTGGGGAGCCGCGTGCTGATGATCGAGGCCCGCGAGTTCGCGGGACGGAAACCGTACCACCACCAGAAGCTCACGCTGCTGTTCAGCAGCATGCGCCACTTCCGGGACGAACTCCGGGAGCGCGGCTACGAGGTCGAGTACGTCCAGGCGCCGACGTTCGGTGACGGGCTCGCCGCCTACTTCGAGCAGTATCCCAACTCCACGCTCGTCGCGATGCGCTCGCCGAGCCAGGGGAGTGCCGAACGGCTCCAGGAACTATCCGAAGCAGCCGGCGGCTCGCTCGATGTCGTGGAGAACGAGCTGTTCGTCAGCACGCGGCGGGCGTTCGACGAGTGGGCAAACGACGCGGACGTGGACCCGTTCACCCACGAGAACGTCTACCGGTGGCTGCGCCGGGAGACAGGGGTGCTGCTGGCCGACGGCGACCCGATCGGCGGGCAGTGGAACTTCGACGAGGACAACCGGGAGTTCCCGCCGGAGTGCTGGGAGCCGCCGGCGACGTACGACCCCGGTGTCGACGACCTGACGAGGTCCGTCAGCGAATGGGTCAGCGAGACGTTCGACCCGTGGGGAGAGCCCGGGATTGGAGAGGGATCCGACCCTGCAGACGGAGGGGACTCCGCCGACGACTTCGTCTGGCCGGTCACCCGCGAGAGTGCGCTCGCCCGCCTGGACCACTTCGTCGACGAGCGCCTGCCGGCGTTCGGCCCGTACCAGGACGCCATGCGGCGCGGCGACTGGGCGATGGCCCACTCGCTGCTCAGCCCGAGCGTAAATCTGGGGCACCTCCACCCGTGGGAGGTGGTCACCGCCATCGAGAGCGCCGCCGCGGAGGATCCGGGCCTACCCCTGAACTCCGTCGAAGGAATTATCAGACAGGTGCTCGGATGGCGTGAGTTCATGCGCCACGTCTACCGCCACGCGATGCCCGACCTGGCGGGCGCAAGCCAGCTCGACGCTACCCGCGCGTTGCCCGACTTCTACTGGACCGGCGACACGGGGATGGAGTGTCTCTCGGCGTCGGTCGACGACGTCCGGGAACGGGGGTATTCCCACCACATCCAGCGGCTGATGGTGCTGGCGAACTTTGCGACGCTGTGGGGCGTCGAGCCCGCCGAACTCAACGAGTGGTTCCACGCCACGTACGTCGACGCCTACCACTGGGTGACGACGCCGAACGTGATCGAGATGGGGCAGTACGCCCACGGCATCTTCGCCACCAAGCCCTACGTCTCCTCGGCGAACTACATCGACCGCATGAGCGACTACTGCGACACCTGCGAGTACGATCCGGACCGCGATACCGGCAAAGGAGCCTGCCCGTTCAACGCGCTGTACTGGGACTTCCTCGCCAGGAACGAGGACGAGCTGCGGAGCAACCACCGGATGGGGCTGATGTACGGCCACGTCGACGACAAGCGCGACAGCGGCACGGTATCGGAGATCCGGGATCGCGTCGCAACGCTCCGCGACCGGGCCAGCGACGGCGAGCTATACAGCCAGACGTGACTCCGGACAGTGCCAGGACAGTTCATCGGCCGTGTCATGCCCCGAAGAGTCCACTGAACTCCGAAAGCCGCGACACCTGCTCGCACTGCGGCGAGGACCGCTGGGGATAGCTACCCCTTGCGCCGGAGACGCTCGACGACGAACTGCTGGTCGAGTTTCCCGAGAAACGGGCCGAGCTTCGGCCCCTCGTCGTCGTCGAAAAACAGCTGGTAGCCGGCCGCGAAGAAGTCGGCGACCTCGATGTCGTGGCGCTTGGCAGTCTCGTAGATTTCGCCCTGGATCGCCTCGCCGTCGTGGCCCTCCGCGACGAACTCGGCGAGTTCGTCCAGCGCCTGCTCGGTTGCCTCGTCGAAGGAGACGTCAGGCATCGCCGACCGCTTGAGTTCGTAGTCGAACTCGTTGCCTGTGCGGCGCGCCCAGTTGCGCGCCCGCTCGACGCGGGCGAGCGCCTCCTCAACGGCCCACTCGGGGGCGTCGTCGGGAACGTGTCCCTCGCGGCGGGCGATCTCCTCGCGCAGGTCGGGGTCGTCGGTCATTCCGAGGACGGCGGCGAAGGTGTAGGGAATCCGCACCCGCTTCTCGCGGACCGCCTCGACCACCTTCGGGTAGGCGCGCTCGGCGCGTACACGTTCGCGCTCGGGGGCGTCGGTCTCACCGAAGTAGACCCGTTCGAACTCGTCGAACTCGTCGACGAGCTGGTCGATCCGCTCGATGCTGAAATCGCGCTGTTTCAGTGGCGCCTTGCTGAAGAAGTACCGCAGGACGGCGGGTTCGAGGATGTCGAGCACCTCGTCGACCGTGACGACGTGGCCGCCCGACGAGGAGAGTGCCTCGCCCTCCAGGGTGAACCACTCGTACACCATCGGCACCGGCGGCACCACGTCCAGCACGTTGCGGGCGATGTCGACGCCGCTGGGCCAGGAGCCCTCGGCGTGGTCCTTGCCGAACGGCTCGTGGTCCACGTCGAGGATCCCCCACTGGGCGGGCCACTCGAACCGCCAGGGGAGCTTGCCGTTCCGGAGTGCGGTCGTCCCCTCGTGCCCGCAGCCCTCGATGGTGTCGCCGCCCGTCTCGACGTCCGTACACCGATAGGAGACGGTGTCCGCCTCCAGGTCGACGGCGGTGATCGTCTCCGTCAGTTGCCCGCAGTCCTCGCAGATCGCAAAGAATGGGACGTACTCCTCGTCGATCTGGTCCTGGTAGCGCGCGAGCACCTCGCGGGCCCGGTCCTGATTGGCGAGGACGTGGCGGATGACGTCGTCGAACGCGCCCACCTCGTACAGCGCGGTGTTCGAGCGAAAGTCGACCTCGACGCCGAGCCGTTCCATGTCCCGCCGGAGCAGTTCGGTGAAGTGGTCGCCGTAGGAGTCACAGCAGCCGAACGGGTCGGGGATGTCGGTGTACGGCCGGCCGAGGTTCCGCCCGAGTGCGCCGGCGTCGATCTCGCCCAGCCCCACGATCTCGCCGTCGAGGTTCGCGAGACGCCGCGGGAGCTTCCGCAGACGGTCCCGGTCGTCGGAGGTGAACACCTGCCGGACCTCGCGGCCGCGGTCCCGGAGCGCTTCGGCGACGAAGTAGCCCCGCAGAATCTCGTTCGGGTGGCCGATGTGCGGGATCCCGGACGGCGAGACACCCCCCTTAATCACCATCGGCTCCTCCGGGTTCCGCGCCTCGACGGCGTCGGCGACGGCGTCAGCCCAGAACGCGCTGTCGTTGTTTTTCAGGACAGCATAGGGGTCCGCTTCCGAAGGGTGCTCCTGGCTCATGACTGCTCGGAGACAATGTCGGTCCCATCGTGCGTGCCGTCGACGGCGTCGACCAGCGCCGCCGGGTCAGTTCCGTCGAGGACCACCGCACGCAGGCCCGACCGCTGGAGCAGTTTCGTCGCCAGCAGATCCACCGGGGCGTTGCTGCCCGCCGCGAGTTCGATCGAGGAGACGACGTCGACCAGTTCGCCGGCCGTCATCGACTCGAACTTGCTGGCGTCGTCGTCCTGGCCTGGATCGGCGTCGAACACGCCGTTGACGCTCGTCGCGTAGATCAGCAGGTCCGCGTCGACGTGCTCTGCCAGGGTGGTCGCAACGGCGTCGGTCGTGTGGCCGGCGACAGTGCCGCCCATCACTGGAATGTTGCCGTGAGTGAACACTTCCTTCGCGCGGTTGTGGGTTTGCAGCGGCTCCGGTGCCGCCCGATCGCCGAGCGCGGCGACCAGCAGCCGGGCGTTGAGCCGCGTCGCCGCGACTCCGATCTGATCCAGTTCCACCTCGTTGCCGCCGAGTTCGCGTGCAGCGCCGATGTACTCGCGGGCTGTCGGCCCGCCACCGACGACGATCCCCAGGTCGTGCCCGGCATCGTCTAGCTGTTCGACGACGGACGCGTACACCTCGACCCGTGCCGCGTCGACGGTCGGCACCAGTACACTCCCGCCGATAGAAACGATCACGTTCATATCCTCGGCGTAGCCGTGAGCCGGTCTTAAGCGTTGTCAAGCCCACTGCACACCCGGCTTCCCCATGCAGCGGCAGTCTACGGGCGCGTCCGGACGACACTCGCGTGGCGCCACTACCTGCATGTCAACGTCCCTCAATCGGCAACATGATCCTCGTTTTGGCAGTTGCGCCTGAAATTATTCGGTATCCCCCACGTCGAATCAATTGGGCGACCCTAACCACCTCTCGCTAGATTTGAGAGTGTTATAAAACTTCTAAGATTCAGTTAAACGATTATAAAACGTCGTTTCACGTGCATTCACACTGAAACTGAACAAAGCAGCGCAAAGGTTCCTTTCTTTATATACCCTTACAGGGGATACGAGTGAGTGAGGCAAGACATGAGCGCGACACAGTCCTCCCAGGACAGCAGTTCGAAGGAAGAACGGCTTCGATCGTTCCTGAAGCAGAAGGCCCAGGACGGCGAGGTCTACTTCAAGAGCAAGTTCATCGCGGACGAGGTCGACCTCACCCCGAAAGAGATCGGCGCACTCATGGTGAAGCTCCGGGACTCCACGCCGGACCTCGAGATCGAGAAGTGGTCGTACACGAGCGCGACCACCTGGCGTGTCGAGCCCTCGTGACCGCAGGCGGTGTCGCGCTGCGGATCCGCCCGGCTCCCCGCTACTGAACACAGAACCGCTTTCCCCTGTGGTTCTCCCTCCCCTTCTGACGACCAGTGATCGGATAGTCTCTTGTCCGAACGAGGAGTACGCGGTGTCCCGCCGTTCGTCGGAGGCTCCCGCCGGCTGAACAGTCATCACGTATCGTGGTTTTCGTCGGCCGTCGCTCCGGGGATTTATGGAGACACAAGTCATAGCACGCGCCGATGGGCAGTAGCCACGAGTCGAGTGAGCCACCCGACGTCGCCGAGATCGCGTCGCTGTTCGACGTCTACGAGATCAGGCAGGAAGGCGAGAAAGTGCTGTACATCGGCGAGCCGACCGTCTCCGGCACTCGCCTGGAGGAGGAACTCTGGCCGCTGTTTCGCGAGCACGGGTACGAGGTGTCCCTGCAGCGCGGCTACAACGGGGAGGGGGGAATCCCCCTGTCGCGCGGCGAGTACGTCCTCGTCGCCGAGCCGTGGTCGATCGGCGTCGAGGGCATTCCCTGGACGAACGTCGCCCTGTTCGTCGCGACGGTGTTCTCGACGCTATTTGCCGGCGCCTTCTTCTGGTACCAGGTGCCGCTCACGGAGGAGCCCTGGCGCGCGGTCGAGGCCTGGCCGTTCGTCCTGGCCATCATGGGCGTCCTCGGGATCCACGAACTCGGCCACTACGTGATGAGCCGCTACCACAACGTCCAGGCGTCTCTTCCCTATTTTATCCCCTTGCCGACGTACATCGGCTCGATGGGCGCCCTCATCCGGATGAAAGGCCGCATCCCGAACCGGAAGGCGCTGTTCGACATCGGCGCCGCCGGGCCGCTCGCCGGCCTGGTCGCGACGGTCGTCGTGACGGCCATCGGGCTCCAGCTCGATCCGCTCACGGTCCAGCAGACTGCCGTCGAGGGCGGCGGCGAGCAGGTCGTGTTCAACGAGCCGCCGCTTCTGGAGATCATCGCGTCGGTGACGGGGACGACCGAGCGCCTGGAGTCGGGCGCCGTCCACCCGGTGGTGTTCGGCGGCTGGGTCGGGATGCTCGTTACCCTGCTGAACATGCTGCCGGTCGGCCAGTTCGACGGCGGCCACATCCTGCGGGCGGTAGTCGGCGAGAAGCAGCGCGCGATCGCCGCCGCCGTCCCCGGCGTGCTGTTCGCACTCGCGGCCTACCTCCTGTTCATCCGCGACGGCGTCAACTCCGTCGGGATCTGGATCATGTGGGGGCTGCTCGCGCTCGCGCTCGCCTACGTCGGCCCGGCGACCCCGGTCGACGAGGAGTCGCTGGGCTGGCCCCGGGTCCTGCTCGCGATCCTCACGTTCGTCCTCGCGGCGCTCTGTTTCACCCCGGTCCCGATCGAGATCGTCCAGGCGAGCTAACTCCCGCGACCGACACCTCTCATACGGTCGTTCGTGAGTATTTTCGGGACTGTCCCGTCATATCGGGCGTTTGACGGCCTCTGGCGCACGAGCTGTGACACCGTAGCGGTAACGAATCACGGACGACCGTATCATAGTGATTATTGCGATTGTTTTCTGAGTCACATCGTCGTCCCGGGAATGTCACGGGCTGAAACCGGTGGCTGACGAATCGACGGCGGTAAAGAATCGTACAGACGAGTTCGAAGTCCTCGCCGAAAAAGCGGCTCAGCTCCCGCCGTTCGTCGTCGTCGACGACGGCTTCGAGTTCGGGGGCGACCGGCAGCGGGGACTCGACGGCGAACCCGCAGTCGCTGGCCTCCGCCAGCTGGTGGAGCGAGCGGGCCAGCCCGTCGCTGCTGTCCATCATTGCCGTCGCGTGGGTGGCCAACTGCTGGCCCGCCGCGACGCGAGGTTCGAACCGGAACAGCTCGTTCGCGCGTTCGTGCTCGCCGGCCTCGAACAGGCGCAGCGCCGCCGCGCTCCGGCCCAGTGTGCCAGTGACGCAGACGGCGTCGCCGGGCGTCGCGCCGGACCGCTGGACGGGCGACTCGGCCCGGCCGAGCGCCGTCGACGCGACCGTGAACTCCTCGTGACCGTCCAGGTCGCCGCCGACGTACTCGGCGCCGACGTTCGCAGAGACGTCGGTTGCACCCGCGACGAACGCCGCGAGTTCGTCCCAGTCGAAGGCGGGGGCGCCGTAGACGGCGACCGTCGCAACCGCCTCCCCGCCCATCCCGGCGACGTCCGACAGCGAGGCGGCGACGGCCCGCCAGCCCGCGGTGTACCTGGTCGTCCCGGCCGGGAAGTCGGTCGACTCGTGGAGCATGTCGGTCGTCAGCACCAGGCCGTCGACGACGGCCGCGTCGTCGCCAGCTTCCGGTACCTCCTCTGTGATCCGCGTCAGTGCCGACCGCTCGTCCATGGCTGCATTACTGCGCCTCGACGGAAATACCCTCCCGTCGAGTAATCGACCGCGTTCGTGCGTGCGATGCGTTCACAGGCAGCCTGCAGGCGCGGGGGCGGTGATATAAATAACTGGAGGAAGTACGGTCCGTCAGTCAATCATGGCGCGTGTCGAATGTGTCGATTTACAGCGGGTGTTCAGCCTCAGGGACGGTGGCGAGGAGGTCGCCGTTGACTCGATATCAGTGACGATCGAGGAGGGCGAGTTCACGACTGTCGTGGGCCCGAGCGGCTGTGGCAAGACGACGTTCCTCCGGATGATCGCGGGACTGGAGACGCCGACGAGCGGCGAGATCCGCTTCGACGGCGAGCCGGTGACAGACATCTCGCCGCAGGGCCGGGAGCTCTCGATGGTGTTCCAGAGCATCGCCCTGTTCCCGTTCAGAACGGTCCGGTCGAATATCGAGTACGGGCTGAAGTACGCCGACGTCCCGACCCAGGAGGTCAGAGAGCGGGTCGAGGAGATGGCTTCGATGGTCGGGATCGAGGAGCTTCTCGACAAGAAGCCGCCACAGCTGTCGGGCGGCCAGCAGCAGCGCGCCGCACTCGCGCGGGCCCTGATCCGTGACCCCGAAGTGTTCCTGCTCGACGAGCCGCTCAGCGATCTGGACGCGAAGCTGAAAACGGAGATGCGCACGGAGCTCAAGGAGCTCCACCAGCAGTTCCCGAAGACGACGATCTACGTCACGCACGATCAGCAGGAGGCGATGACCCTCTCCGACAGCGTCATCGTGCTAAACGACGGCCGGATCATGCAGAAGGCGCCGCCGGAGAAGGTCTACAGCGCCCCGGAGAACACGTTCGTCGCGCAGTTCATCGGCTCCCCGACGATCAACATGTTCGAGGCGACACTCGAGAGTGGGGCGCTCGTGGCTGACGCACTGCAACGGGCGGTTCCCATCGCGGAGGAGCTACAGGCACGGATACGGGAGAAGGCAGATGGCGGCCTCCAGCTCGGGGTCCGGCCGAACGACCTTACGCGGACCGAGGACGGGGCAGAGGCGTTCCTCGAGGGCTCGGTCAAGGTGTTCGAGCAGATGGGTGACGAGACGATTCTCCACCTGATCCTCGAGGGAACCGACAGGGAGATCCGCGTGAGCGTCCCGCCGTCAGTCATCCCCGAGCAGGGCGACCGGTTCCAGTTCACGTTCGATCACGGTGACGCACACCTGTTCGACCGCGAGACCGGCGAGGCGATCACGAACGGCCTCGACACCCCGAAACCGCCCGCATGAACCTGGAACGGACGGTGCCCTCGCAGGGACACGCGGGACGGCTCCGCCAGCCAACAGGTGCGGGTCGACGCCACGGACTGTACCCGGCGCCGGAGCGGTGTCGCTGACGCATGGAGGTTCGAATCACGCCGAGCGAGGTGCACGGTCGGGTTTCTGCCCCGCAATCGAAAAGCTACACACACCGGGCCATACTCGCAGCAGGCCACGCCGGCGCCGGGACGGTCTGCAACCCGCTGGCGAGTGCCGATACGGCGGCAACGATCCGCGCCGCGGAGCTGTTTGGCGCCGACATAACCCGCGGGGACGGAGAGCTAACCGTCGAGGCCCCCGCGGAGTGGCCCCTGACGCCGCCGGATGTCGTCGACTGCGGGAACAGCGGGACGACCTTCCGTCTGATGACGGCGACAGCCGCCCTCGCTGGCGGCACGACAGTGCTGACCGGCGACGGATCGCTGCGCACCCGCCCGCAGGGACAGCTCTTGCAGGCGATCACGGAGCTCGGGGGACGGGGCACGAGTACGCGCGGAAACGGGCAGGCCCCCGTCATCGTGTCGGGTCCGATACGGGGGGGCTCGGTCGGGATGGTCGGTGAGACCTCCCAGTTCATCAGCGCCCTGCTGATGGCGGGGGCACGGACCGGCGCGGGGATCGACATGACCTTGCCGTCGCCGCCGAACGAGGAGCCGTACATCCATCTCACGATCGACCTCCTCGACGCGTTCGGCGTCGACGCGGCAAAAACCGACGCCGGGTTCGCCGTCGGCGGCGGGCAACAGTACGGCCGGGACAGCCCCTACGAGGTGCCGCCGGACTTCTCGTCGATGTCGTATCTGCTCGCCGCCGGCGCGGTCGCCGGCGAGGTGACTGTGACCGGGGTGCGGCCGAGTGTCCAGGGGGACCAACGGATCGTGGACCTCCTCGGCGAAATGGGGGCGGACGTGCGGTGGGACAGGGACGCAGGTGAGATAACAGTCGGGCGGCGGCCCCTGACGGGGATCGAGGTCGACATCGCCGACGTTCCGGACCTGCTGCCGACGATCGCCGCCCTCGGCGCGGTCGCTGACGGGACAACCCGGATCCGCAACTGTGGTCACGTCCGGCACAAGGAGACCGATCGGGTGGATCTAATGGGGGAGGCACTTTCGGAGATGGGGGCTGTCGTCTCCGACACGCCGGAGACGCTGGTCGTTCGCGGCGGGGAGTCGTCGCTCACCGGCGCGGACCTGCCAAATACCGCCGACCACCGCCTGATAATGGCGCTGTCAGTTGTGGCGCTCGCGGCGGACGGGGTCACGACGATTCCCGACGCGGAACACGTCGACATCTCGTTTCCTGGGTTCTTCGATTGCCTCGCACAGCTAGGTGCCAGGTTCATCCAGGAGTGATCTCCGACCGGCCCCTCCATCCACCCCCTTCCGGCCCCGGTCGCTACCGGCGTCCGGGCATCGGCAACCGCTCAAGCACGTCGGAACTCGTAGTGATTGTTGTGATACTGTCGGACGTGAGTACGTGGCCAATCACTCTCATAGTGATTATTGTGACTGTTTACCGGGTCGACCGCACGCAGTCTCGCGGTCGATCCCGGAACGACTCACAAGAATCACTATCAGGGCAGGTAGCGGCTCACTCCACTACTGGACGGCGTCGATTTTCCCCGGCTCCGTAGTTACTGGCAAATCCGGCACTATCGGGGGGCGAAATCTCACGTTACCGCCGCCCTCCGGGGGAAAATTTAATACTCGGGGATTGGCAGGTGGTATCTATGGACAATGAAAGAGAGAACGGACGTGGCACCGACAGACGGACGTTCCTGGCGCTCGCAGGCAGTGGCGCGCTGGCGGTCGGCCTCGCTGGCTGTGTCGGTACCGAGGATGACGGTGGCAACGGGAACGGAAACGGCAACGGGAATGGGAATGGGAACGGCAACGGCAATGGAAATGGGAATGGGAACGGCAACGGAAACGGGAATGGAAACGGAAACGGGAATGGAAACGGAAACGGCAACGGAAACGGAAACGGCAACGGCAACGGAAACGGCAACGGCAACGGTGGGACGACGAATGGCGGGGAGTCCCAGGAGTTCCTGATCGGACAGCCGGCGTCGCTGACCGGCAAGTGGGACAACCTGCAGCCGGCCGTCTCGCAGTCGACGGACCTGGCGGCCCAGGAGATCAACGACGCCGGCGGGCCGCTGGGTGCGGAGTTCCAGGTCGAGCGCCGGGACACGGCGGTCGAACCACAGCAGGCCCGGGAGGTCGTCCGGCAGTTGATCAACAACGACGGCGTCGACGCCATCAGCGGGCTGTTCTCCAGCGAGATCGTCCCGCTGTGGGACTTCATCCAGGAACAGCAGCTGCCGATCATCACCCCCTGGCCCGGGACGACGTACCTCGACACCAGGGGCGGGGACAAGCGGACGGACGAGGTCGGCGACGACGAGTGGCTCTGGCGGACTGTCATCGGCGACACGGTCCACACGTCCGGTGCCGCAGAGGCGATGGTCGACGAGGCGGGCATCGAACGGATGGGCGTCCTCAGCGCGACGACCGCCGGTGAGGAGGGCTGGACGCGGCAGTTCGTCAACTGGTACGAGGAACTCGGCGGCACGGTCGTCGAGGTCGTCTCGGCACAGGAGGAGCAGTCCTCCTACCAGAGCCAGCTCAACCAGCTGTTCGAAAACGACTTCGACGCGTGGGCGCTCTCGTTCGCGCTGGAGGACGCGACGACGATCATCCGCAACTGGGACGAGGGTGGCTACGGCGGGCAGCTCCTCATGGAGGACGGCCTCCGGAGCGCGGACCTCATCAACCAGGTCGGCGAGGCTGCTGAGGGTGCCTGGATCGCGGCCGGCAGCACCCAGGGGCCCAACTACGACCAGTTCGAGCCGAAGTTCCAGGAGGCGGGCGACGCCGACCTCCACCCGTGGGGGGTCGCCGCCTACGACGCGACGAACGTGCTGGCGCTGGCCGTCCATCACGCCGGCGAAACCTCGGCCGAGGCGATCCAGCAGAGCATCGGCGACGTCACACGCGAGGGCGGCACGACTGTCACGACGTTCGCCGAGGGCAAGGAGGCGCTCGACGCCGGCGAGGAGATCAACTACGATGGCGCCGTCACCAACTGTGACTTCACCGAACACGGCAACGTCTGGGGCGACGTCGCGGTCGAACGGATCACGCCGGACGGGTTCGAAAACGAGTTTACGATCCAGGCCGACCGGCTGCAGGAATCCATCGACGAGTACTGACGCCCCGCGACGGAGACTGTCGAACTCATCCATGGAAATTCCACTCGCCCAGGAGGTGATATTCGGTCTCGTTATCGGCTCGTACATCGCGCTCGGCGCGATCGGCTTCACGCTCGTGTACGGGCTCGTCAACATGATCAACTTCGCACACGGTGAGTTTATCACGATCGGGGCGTTCGTCGGCTACCTCGCTGTCGCCGAGGTCGGACTGCCGCTGCCGGTGGCTGTTTTCGTTGCGCTCGGCGGGACCGCGGTCGTCGGCTGGGGGATCGCCCGGATCACGTTCGAACCGATGAACGACGCCGGGGCGGTCCCGCTGTTGCTGATGTCCATCGGGCTGGGGCTGGTGCTCCGGAACGGGATCCGCGTTATCGCGGGCCCGGACCGCCGGAGCATCCGGACGGACGTCGCGACCTACCGCTTCGACGACCTGGGCTTTTTCGTGACGAGCCAGCAGCTGTTCATCATCGGGCTGACGCTCGCCTCGGTGCTCGTGTTGCACCTGTTTCTCAGCCGGACGATGCTCGGCGTCGCCATGCGGGCGACAGCCGATAACGAGGATCTGGCGCTGGTGTCGGGCGTCGACACCCGCCGGGTACGCAACGCCGTCTGGCTGGCGGCCTCGGGACTCGCGGGCGTGGCGGGCGTCATGCTCGGCACGGCCCAGGCCGCCAGCCCGACGGTCGGCTTCGGCCAGCTGCTGTTGATCATCACGGCCGCAATCCTCGGCGGCGCCGGCAGCCCGTACGGCGCGGTCGCGGGCTCGTACCTGTTGGGGATCGGTATCACGGTCTCCGTGGTCTTCCTGCCCGAGAGTCTCACGTCGCTCAACTCGACGATGGCGTTCGTCGTGCTGATCGTCGTGCTGTTGCTCCGCCCCGGCGGGCTCGTCAACAGGGAGGTGCGGACGTCGTGAGCGCGGAATCCGGCCGCCTCGAGGACCTCCCCGTCGACGCCGTCCACCTCGGAGCCGCGCTGTTCGTCCTCGCGGTGCTGTTGCTGTACAGCCCGCTGTTCGTCCAGCCCCCGGGTGGGACGTTCACCGTTCTGGAGGTCGTCGTCCTCTTTCTCCTCTATGCGATGATCCTCGTCGGGCTGAACCTCCAGTTCGGTCACGCCGGCCTCGTCAACTTCGGGCCCGTCGCCTTCTTCGCAGTCGGCGGGTACACGGCCGCAATGGTGACGGCCGAGAACCCGTTCGGGGCGGTCGGCCTGGGTCTCGCGTGGCCGGTCGGCATCGTCGCGGCGGTGCTCGCCGCTGCAGCACTCGGCGTCGTGCTCGGCGTCTCGACGCTCCGGCTCCGCGACGACTTCCTCGCTATCGTCACGCTGGCCGTCGCCGAGATCATCTATGACCTGATCATCGCCTTCAGGGACTACACCGGCGGGTCGCTGGGGCTCAATAACGTCCCGCGCCCGATCGCAGGCACGACCAGCGCGGGGGACGGTGCGGTGCTCGTTTCGACGATCATCGTCTTCGGCGCGCTCGCCGTCCTGTTCTACGGCGTGTTCCGCCGGCTCTCGGCATCGCCGTACGGCCGCGTCCTCCGGGCGATCAGGGCCGACGAGCAGGTGACCGAGACGCTCGGCAAGCGCGTCTTCCGGTACAAGCTCGCAGTGTTCGTCTACGGCGCCGCCGTCGCCGGGCTGGCCGGCGCGCTGCTGGTGTTCTACAACGGCGCCGCCTCGGCGGGCTTTTTCACGATCAACGTCACCGTGATCGTCTGGATCGGGATGTTGATCGGCGGCGCGGGCAACGACCGCGGCGTGATCGGCGGCCTCGCGATCATCATGGGTTTTCAGCTGTTCACCCGGTTTCTCAACGATCAGATCCCGTTCGTCACGCAGGACCAGTTCGCCTCGCTCCGGCTGGTGCTGGTCGGCCTCCTGCTGATGGTCATCATCAAGTACCGGCCGGAGGGCATCTGGGGGAACGCCGACGAACTGGGGGTGGACTCGTGACGCTGCTCGCCGTCGAGGGCGTCCGGCGCTCGTTCGGCAGCCTCGTCGCGGTCGAGGGCGTCAGCTTCGGGATCGAGGCCGGCGAGATCGTCGGCATGATCGGGCCGAACGGCGCCGGCAAGACGACGACGTTCAACTGCATCTCGAGCGTCATCGACAGCGACGCCGGCACCGTCCGGTTCGACGGCGCGGACGTCACCGGGGTCCCGCCGTACGCGCTCGCCCGCCGCGGCATGGTGCGGACCTTCCAGCAGACGCGGGAGCTGGAGACGGTGACCGTCGCGGACAACATGCTGCTTGCGGCGCCAGAGCACCCGGGCGAGCGCGCCTGGCACGCCATCGGCCGCACGTCAGCAAGCGCCCAGCGCGAGGCCGCGGCGCGCGAACGCGCGATGGAACTCCTGGAGGTGTTCGACATCGCGGGAATGGTCGAGGAGTACGCCGGCAACCTCTCGGGCGGCCAGCGAAAGCTGCTTGAGCTGGCGCGCTCGCTGATGCTGGACCCGAAGCTGCTGATGCTCGACGAGCCGTTCGCCGGCGTCAACCCGTCGCTGACAGACGAGATCGTCGGCCACATCGAGGCGCTCAACGACGAGGGGATGACGCTGCTGATCATCGAACACGAACTGGAGACGCTGACTGACCTGGTCGACCGGCTGATCGTCCTCGCCGACGGCGAGGTACTCGCGACCGGTCCGCCGGCCGAAATCATGGACAACGAGGAGGTAATCGATGCGTATCTCGGCGGGTGACCGGCTCCCGAACGTGGCCCGTGTTCCGTGCGGCTAAGTACATCCACGAGTAATGGACGAGCACATCTGATGGCCTGGGAATCGAACGACCGGAAGATCGCGGCGTTCACGATGCTCGGACACGGACTGGTCCACTGGTTCGAGATGTCGATCCCGATCTTCCTGGTGGTCTGGCTGGACGCGTTCCCCCAGTCGGTCGCGCTGGTGGGCCTGATCGTCGCGCTCGGGTACGCCCCCTTCGGCATCGGCGCGCTGCCGGCGGGCGTGCTGGCGGACAGGTACGGGGCCAAGCGGCTCGTGCTGCTGTGTTTCGCCGGGATGACGCTCTCCTTTCTGCTCCTCCCGTTTGCCCCCTCGATTTACGCCGTGGGCGCGGCGCTGGTCGTCTGGGGTGTCGCCGCGAGCATCTACCACCCGGCGGGGATGTCGCTGATCAGCACCGGCGCGCACGAACGCGGGACAGTGTTCGCCTGGCACGGCATCGCGGGCAACCTCGGCATCGCGTTGGGGCCGTTCACGACCGCCACCCTGCTGATCTTCTTCGATTGGCAGGTCGTCGCTGCGCTGGTGGCGATTCCCGGCGTGATCGCCATCCTCTACGGGCTGCGCGCGGAGTTCGATCCGACCGCTGCGGTCGAGGAGGACGTCGACGCCGGCGCGGGGACGGCGCTGACCCCCGCAACCGTCCTCTCGAACAGCAAGCACCTCTTTGCGAGTGCGTTCCTCGTCGTGTTCGTGCTCGTCATCTTCGAGGGGCTGTTCTACAGGGGCGTGCTCACCTACCTGCCGGAGATCCTGCAGGATCTGGACGCGATGGCCACGATCACCCTGGATGTGGGACTCGCCGGGATCGAACCCTCGGACTACGTGTTCGTCGGCCTGCTCGTGGTCGGTATGGCCGGCCAGTACGCCGGCGGGAAGCTCAGCGACCGCGTGGCCGTCGAGCGTGGCCTGCTGGTCGCGTTCGGCATCCTGGCGCTGCTGGCGCTGCTGTTCGTCCCGGCGACGGAACTCGGGCTGGTGGGTATCCTCGCGGTCTGTGCGCTGCTCGGGTTTTTCCTGTTCGCGATCCAGCCGTTCTACCAGGTGGCGGTGGCGCTGTACACGCCGGCGGACACCCGCGGGCTCTCCTACGGGTTCACCTACCTCGGGGAGTTCGGGTTCGGCGCCGCGAGCATCGCCATCGGCGGGTTCGTGCTCGACGAGGCCACGCTGGCGGCGTTTTTCGCGACGCTAGCGGCGTTCGCGCTCGTCGGCGGGGCGCTTTCGCTTTTGTTGCTGGTCGGCCACGACCGGTTCGCGCTGCTCGAACGCGGCGATCCGGAGGCCGCTGACTGATACTGGTAAAAGAATTACAGCCACCAGTATGAGCCGTGTGGAGGATGCAATTTGGGCGATAGAATCAAATCACCGTCGCCAGTAGGAAGGCACATGGACTCGTTCGACGCCGACCCGAGCACGCAGACGGTCGAGTACAAGCCCGTCGGCGTCAAGGACCTCCTGATCGCGATGAAGGACACCTCGGAGCTGATCGTGGACCTCTCGTACTCCGCGCTGCTGAACAACAGCGACGACCTGGCCGAGGAGGTGCTCCAGCTCGAATCCCGCATGGACGTCCTGCAGATGCAGGCGCGGATGAACATGCTGATGGCCGCCCGCAAGCCCGAGGAGGCGCGGCTGCTGGCGCCCGTGCTCGGTATCATCGGCGCCGCGGAGAAGATCAGCGAGGCCGCCGGCGACGTCGCCAACGTCGTTCTGGAGGAGGAGGACCT
Organism: Halobacteriales archaeon QS_4_66_20; assembly: GCA_003021015.1. GTDB lineage: Archaea > Halobacteriota > Halobacteria > Halobacteriales > Haloarculaceae > Halovenus. Next base: position 20,953 of record PXRK01000068.1, read on the forward strand.
CCCCGGCGCGATCAGGGCGGCACTCCCCGAGGCGATGGAGGTGCTCGCCCGCGCGCCGGTCGCCGCCGACTCCCGGTACGCCGGCCGGACGCTGGGGGGGATCGACCTCGAAACCGAGACCGGCGTCCGGGTGATCGCGCTGCGCCGCGACGACGACTGGGTGCTCACCCCCGACAACGAGACGACAGTCGAAGCGGGCGACGTGCTGCTGCTCCGGGGCGCCGAACCGAACGTCTCGGGCGTTTACGAGACCGTCACAGGCGACCCCTACCAGAGCCCCGACGAGGTCGACCACGAGATGTCGGATCTCACGCGGGCGGTCGATACGATCGTGCTGATGAAAAACGTCAGCGAACTCTCGGTGGATCTCGCGTACGCGAGCGTCCTCTTCGACGACGAGGCGCTCGCCGAGGAGGTCCACGCCCTGGAGATCGAGGTCGACGCCCTCCAGTCGCGCCTCGAAGCGTGGACGCTCCGGGCTGCGAGCGAGGTGAACGAGCCCGTCTCGCTGCGCGGCTTGTTGCACCTGGCAAACAGCACCGAACTGATCAGCGACGCCGCCCTGGAGATCACCGAGGGGATCCTCCGGGACATCGACACCCACCCCGTCATCGCCGAGTCCGTCCGGGAGAGCGACGTCGCCGTCCGCCGGGTTCGGGTCGACCCCGAGAGCGGGTTCGACGACGAGCCGCTTTCGACGCTTCTGGACGCCCACCCCGGGATCGCCGTCATCGCGATCCATCGCCCCGACGACGAGTGGGTGTTCTACCCCGACGAGGAGACGACGCTCAGCCCCGCCGACGGCCTCATCGTCCGGGGCACCTGGGAAGCGACGGAGAAACTGCTCGCGGACTCGGCGATCAGCTGAGCGGCTGGCTGCCACACCGCTCACAGCAGCCACGTCGAGACGCCGACGAAGATGACCATCCCGAACACGTCGACGACGTTCGTGACGATGGGGATGGTGGTGTCGTCGGGGTCGATTCCCAGCTGGTAGGAGACGTACGTGGCGCCGAAGCTGAACACGACGGCGACCACGGCGAGCGAGAGCCCGCTGAGCAGCGAGATTGCGAGCAGCGTCGTAAGCGAGAGCGTCGATCCGGTCAGCGACCCCAGGAGGTACGCGCCGACGGCCAGCGCCGTGAAGATCGTCGCCGCGAGCGCGATGATCGCGAGGATGTTCGCCCACAGCTCCGGCTCCCGGGGGTCCAGCTCCGTCCTCCCGAGGTGGAACCGCGTCGACAGCCGCGCGCTCAAGATTGCGCCGAGGTTGCCGCCCATGTCGACCATCGTCGGTACCATCACCGCGAGCACGCCGTACTCTTCGAGGAACGCGCGGGCGCCCTCCAGCCTGATGCCGGCGACGAGGACGACGATCGAGAGCCCGATCAGCAGCGGAAACATGTTCCCGACAATCGTCCGCCAGTTCCAACTTCCGAGGGAGCCGCCAGCCGTTACCACGTCGCGAGCACCTCCACGAGGCCGACAGAGAGCAGCAGAAAGAGCATGCCGAAGATGTCACCCAGCGTCGTGACGATCGGCCCCACGAGGTTGTCCGGGTCGAGCCCGTAGGTGAACCCCAGAAACAGCAGCCCAAGGAGGCCGATGATCATCACGACCGACGTCAGCACGCCCGCGATCAGCATGATCGCGACGAACTCGACGAGTGCAGCGGACTCCCAACCCAGGATCAGCAGCGCGAGCCACGTGATGACGCCGATGACCGCGGAGATGCCGACGCCGTTGACGAAGGAGGCGATCACGGCGTTGGCGAGGCGGTCGTCCCACTCGAAGCGTGGTTCGATCAGTCCCTGGTGGAGGCCACTGGCGATCCGACCACCCAGCGCGCCGTACACGTTCCCGCGCGTGGCGAGAAACACGGGAACCATAACGAGCAGGCCCGGAAACCGCGCGACCCGCTCCAGGACCCCTTCGAGAACGAGGCCGGCGAACAGGCCGCCACAGAGCGCGACGAGCAGCACGGGGAGCGCTTCCCTGTAGATTCCCCAGAACTCCTTCCGGACGCCCATGTCGGTGACTCGCCCACGGCGCTGTTAAACCTGACGAGAGATAGCCCGGTCGCTGTTTTCGTCTGTGCTGCCGGCACCAGTACAGGTCGCCGGCGTCTCAGATCCAGTTCTGGCGGTCGAACACGATGCTGGAGAGTCGCGAGGCCAGTTGCCGGGCGTCGTCCTCGGTGTCGGCGTGGAGGTCCCCCGACACCGGGCCGGCTTCGCCGCCGACCCCCTCGGTCTCGGAGACGGGGTCGGTCTTGGGCGGGTAGGCGCGCCACTCTCTGGTCCGGTCCCGGAGGTCCTGGACCGACTCCTGGCGGAGTTCCACGTCGAGGTGCTGGAGGTCGTAGCGGACGATGAACCCCCGGCGGGCGTCGCGGATGGCGACGACGGGCTGGCCGCGGTCCTCACACCGGTCCCAGAGGTCGTGGCGCTGGTCGCTGGTCTCGTAGACGGGGACGTGATGCGGCGCGAGCTGGTCCATACGCCGCCTTCGGCTGGAGGAATATGCGTCTGACGACTGCGCTACGACCGGACGGCCTCGGTCGCGGCTTCCATCACGTCCAGCGCCTCCTCGATCGTTTCGAGGCCGGCGGCGTAGGAGATGCGGGCGTAGCCCTCGCCGTGCTCGCCGAACGCCCCCCCGGGTACGACGACGACACCGCGGTCCAGCACCTCATCGACCCAGCCCTCGGGGACCTTCGGCATCGCGTAGAAGGCGCCCTCGGGGCGCGGGCAGTCAATTCCCATCTCGGCGAACCGTTCGACGAGGACGTCCCGGCGCTGTTCGAAGGCTCCGACCATCTCGTCGACGGGATCCTGCGGGCCCGTCAGGGCGGCCTCGGCGGCGTACTGGGCGGGCGCGCTGGCGCAGGCCTGGACGTACTGGTGGACGCGCAGCATGCGCTCGACGCGCTCGTGGGAGCCGGTCACCCAGCCCAGCCGCCAGCCGGTCATCGAGTACGTCTTCGAGCAGGCGTTGACGACGACGACGTTGTCGCTGTCGGCGAACTCCATCGGGGATCGGTGCTCGCCCTCGAAGACGATGTGCTCGTACACCTCATCGGAGATGCACAGCACGTCGTGCTCGTCGGCGATTCGGGCGAACTCCCGCATGTCCGCTGCCGACTGCACCGCGCCCGTCGGGTTGGCGGGGCTGTTGACCACGAACGCCGCGGTGTCGTCGGTGATGGCGTCCTCGATGGTGGCCGGATCCAGCGTGAGGTCGTCGCGGAGCGGGACCGGGTTCGGGTCGCCGCCCGCGAGATGCGTCAGCGCGTCGTAGGAGACGAAGCCGGGGTCGGGGAAAATCACCTCCTCGCCCTGGTCGACGTGTGCCTCCATCGCGATGTGCAGCGCCTCGCTGCCGCCCGCCGTGGCGATCACGTTCGCCGGGTCGACCTCGAGGTCGTTGTCGCGGGCGTGTTTCCCGGCGATGGCCTCCCGGAGGGACCCGGTACCTTTGTTGGAGGTGTAGGCGTCAGTCTTGTCGCCCTCGATGGCGTCGATGGCGCCCTGCCGGGCGTGGTCCGGCGTCGGGAAGTCCGGCTGACCGAGGCCGAGGTTGATCGCGTCCTCGCCCGCCGCCTCGAACACATCCCTGATGCCGCTGATCGACACCTGCTCGACGCGCCGTGAGAACTCCGTCATACCTACTGGCTCTCACCGGGCGCGCATAACTCTTGATATACAGTCAGACGTGACTCCGGACAGTGCCAGGACAGTCCATCGGCTGTGTCATGCCGAGAACAACGGAAGTTGGGACGGCATGGCTTGAATAAATCACGTCTGGCTGTATAGTTCGTCGCGGGGCACCGATCCGTTGCAGCCGTCACGACCAGCTGCTCTCACCTCGTAGCTCCGGGATCTTCTTCCAGAGCTTCGGCGCGTTCGACCAGCGTATTGATCCGCTCGGCGTCCATCTCGAACTCAACTCGCACACGGTCGTCCGTCGTGTCGATCGTGGTCGCCTTGAAAATCTCCTCGGCGATCGCTGCTTTCTCCGGGTCGTCGATCCACTGCGAGCCGGCCAGCGCGATCGACAGTATCGAGCCCATCTGGCGAGCTTCTTCCGTTCCGACGGCGACGAAGGTGGCGTTGAGACGGACCGTCTCGCCCTCGGGGGCGTACTCGACGACGGTCGTCTCGACATCGGCCCCCAGCTTCGTGGCTGTGCTGCCGTCAGTGGTCCCGCTCCGGTCAGTGGACGTATTGACTACCGCGGTCACGAGACCCTCGGCGGCCGCTGCTTCCTCGCGCAGGGCCCCACTCACTGCTGCTGACTCGCCCTGGCGCGTGTCGATAACTGTCTCGACCTGCTCCTGTGGTCCGACGGCGAACACGCCGTTTCCGAAGTCAGCCACCCAGATTTCCTGCGTGTGGGTCCCGTTGTAGGCACTCCCGTTTTTCGGGACCTGATACAGCTGGACACCGCCGTGGGAACCCTCGGTGAACTCCCCTTCGATCCGGTCGCTCTGGGCGAGCGCGTCCCGGACCGTCGCCCACGTCAGATCAGTGTCGACTATCGCGACGCCGTCGTGGTGTTTGGATTCGCGGCTCCCGTCGCGCTGCTCCGTGAAGTACGTTACCGAGTGGACCTCGGAGACGTTGATCCCGAGCTGTGCCTCGTACAGGTCGATCACCTCCAGATAGGACGACACGCCGGCGGTCTCCGCCGTCGAATCGAACAGGCTGTGGTTCTCGGCGTCGAGATCCGAGTAGTTCCACTCGTCGGTCGATTCGGAGCCGTTCGCGAGTGTGATCGTACTCTCCTGGGTCAGGATGCTGGGATCGACCGTCACGATCAACTCTGCCGATGCGGGGACGTAGCTGAGCAGTGGCTCGGCGTCGGACCCCGAGTCGGTAGCGGCGCCGTTGCCTGCACTGTTCTCCGACCCATCGCTGGTGTCTGTCCCGTCGTCACCGCTGTCACTCGGTGTCTCCTCGTCCGCTGCCTGTGTCTCGACATTCGCCCCGTCGTCAGTGTCGCTCTGTTCTGGGGTTTCAGTTGCGGATTGGTCTGGCTGGGGGGTCTCGGGCGTTTCTGCTGGTGACTCGTCGGGATCGTTGAGCAGGCCCACACAACCGCTCGTGACGACGAGCGCCGTCACGAGGAGCAGCAGGGCTGCCTGTACCCGATTGCGACCTGTCAGTGGAGGACTGTCCATCGTACCGTAGTACCGGCTTACAAACACTTAAAAGTGAACTTGTCCACGTACTCGGATCCCCGTCCACTTCCCCCGACTTCTCTTGATGGGATCCCCTCCACTCGGTCAAGAGCGGTTCTGTTTGATACTGATTGTTGTGAGTATTTTCGGCACCACATCGCAGTAGCGGCGGTTTCATGGCCCGAGACTGGCGTCTGGCGAATACCCGGCGGTAACGAGTCACAACACTCAGTATGAAACTGCACAGTAGTCTCGACTTGTGACCATTCCTGACAATATCTGCCCACTCTGCTGCAGGTGGTGTCGCCGGTGTAATGTTATGTTCTCTGATGTGTTCGAGACACAATAACTTTGATTACATCTCGACCCGTACTCCGCGTGATGACCCGGACGAGCGGAGCCGCACTACAACGACACGGCATCACGGAGAGCCGGGGATTCCTGCCGAACGAGGACCCGCTGGTGCGGTTCGACACGTCCGGATACGGCTCGGCGATTGCGGAGTATCTGGCGTCGCTCGACGCTCTCGGAGGTCGCCTCCCGGAACTGCTCGACGCCGGCGAGTCCCGACCGGTGATGGACGACCTGACGCTGCCCCCGGATGGGCTGGTCGATGGGCTCTCCCAACGGGCAGTTCAGCGGTTGTGTCTGCTCACCGGGTTTTTCGCGAGCGGCTACGTCAACGAAATCGGCTCCGGCCCGGTCGACAGCCTCCCGGCGGGGGTGGCCGTGCCGCTGTACCGGTCCTCGCAACGACTCGGGCGGAAGCCGATCCTTTCGTACGACACGATCAGCCTCCACAACTTCCGTCGCCTGGATCCGGCGGGTGAGCTGACTCTCGACAACCTCGACACTGTCCAGCAGTTCACGGCGCTGTCGGACGAGCAGTGGTTCGTCATCATCCACGTGGCGATCGAGGCAGCGGCGGGGCCGGGGCTTGTCGCGGCCGCGGACGCCCAGCGCGCTGTCCGGCGGGACGAACCTGACAAACTGCGCACACACCTTCGGACGATCGCGTCGTCGATGGAGACCCAGACAGCGGTCATGGGTCGCATGTCGGAGCACAACGAACCGGAGGTGTTCGCGAGGTCGTTCCGGCCGTACTACAACGGGTTCGACGACGTAGTCTACGAAGGTGTCGAGGCGCTCGACGGCGAACCACAGACGCTCCGTGGCGGCTCGGGGGCCCAGAGCTGCGTGTTGCCGTCACTCGATGGGGCACTCGGGATCGAACACAAGTCGACTGTGCTGCTGGAGAAACTGCTGGACATGCGGACGTACATGCCCGAGTCCCACCGCGCAGTCGTCACCGCCTTCGAGGAGGATGTCGACGTCAGACCGTACGTGTGCGAGCAGTCGGACCAGCCGCTCCGGGAGGCGTTCAACCGGTGTGTGGACAGCCTCCGCGAGTTCAGGAAAGTCCACTTCGGACAGGTCATGCAGTACATCCGCGCACAGACGGGGGAGACGACCGGAACGGGGGGGACCGACTACGAGAAGTTCCTCGGGAACCTTACCGACGAGACCGCCAACCACCGGGTCTGATGCACAGTATCATTTAATAGTGGTTATTTCTATGCATTAGCAGCCATATCTATTCATTTTTGGGCACCGTAATTCGGTGTTCGTCGTTTGTCTCTCCGGTCAGGCTGTACTTTGTACGGTAATATTATACTCGTGTACCGTGCAACTGTGGCTATGCAGCACGGAGTGCCCAACGAGAATTTACCGGACGAAAGCGTCCAGACGGAGTGTTTCCACGCGGTCCCGGAGGTTCACTACCCCGAGGAGCTGAACGCGGCATACGAGATGGTCGACCGGAACGTCGAGGCAGAGCGGGGGAGCGAGCCGGCGATCTACTTCGAGGAGGAGACGATCACCTACGAGGAGCTCCGGCGTCGCGTCGACAGCATGGCCAACGCGCTGGAGGGGCTGGGTGTCGGGCCCGGGGACCGGGTCTTCGTCCGGTTCCCGAACCGACCAGAGTACGTCGTTAGCTGCCTCGCCTCTCAGAAGATCGGCGCGATCACGGTCCCGTCGATGAAACTGCTCCGCGCGCAGGAGATCAGCTACATCGTCGACGACTCGGCGGCGACAGTCGCCGTCGTCTACGACGACCTGCTGGACGAACTCGAGAAGGCGATCGATCAACACGGCCTCGACTCTCTCGAAGAAATCGTGGTCGTGGAGGACACCGGCGTCGATCACGACTACCACTCCTACGACGAACTGAAGGCAGAAGTGAGCAGCGAGTACCCGAAACCCCAAACGAGCCGGGACGACCTGATCATGCTCGCGTACACGAGCGGGACGACGGGGAAACCGAAGGGGACGGTTCACACACACCGGCAGATGCTGGCCATCGCGGACACGTACGCCCGCTACTGTCTCGAACCCGACCCGTCCGACGTGTTCACGACGAACGCGCCGATCGCCTTCACGTTCGGGTACGGGATGCTTGTCGCGTTCCCGTTCCGGTTCGGCGCCGCGACCCACATCGTTCAGGCGCCGGAGCCGGAGGACCTCCTCGACGTCATCGACGACGGGAACGTCACGGTGCTCGCGTCGATCCCGACGGCGTTCAACCAGATGCTCAACGAACACCAGGAGATGCTCGAGAACTGCGACTTCTCCGCCCTGCGCCGGATCGTCAGTGCCGGCGAACCGCTTCCACCGAGTACCTTCGAAGGAATTAAAGAGCACATGGGCGTCGAGGCGATGGACGGCATCGGCTCGACCGAGATGCTGCACATCTTCATTAGCCACCGACACGACGACGATATCGACCCGACGGCGACCGGCTATCCGGTGCCGGGATACGAGTGTAAGGTGGTCGATCCCGAGACGTTCGAGGTGGTCGACAGGGGCGAACCTGGGCTGTTGCTCGTCCGCGGTCCCACGGGCGTCACGTACTGGGATCGCCCCCAGAAGCAGCGGGACAACACCCACGACGGCTGGTCGATCCCTGGTGACATCTTCGTCCACAGGGAGGACGGGCGCCTCGAGCACAAGTCCCGCCGCGACGACCTCATCATCACCGGCGGCAACAACGTCCCTGCGCCGGAAGTCGAGGACGTCCTGCTGGAGCGCGAGGAGGTGTTCCAGACCGCCGTCGTCGGGGCTCCCGACGAGGAACGCGGCCAGATCGTCAGGGCGTTCGTCGTCCCCGAAGACGGCGCCGACCCGGGTGACCAACTCACTGAGACGCTGCAGAACTACGTCAAAGAGCGCATCGCCCCCTACAAGTACCCCCGCGAAATCGAGTTCGTCGACGATCTTCCTACGACGGAAACGGGGAAGATCCAGCGAGCAAAGCTCCGGGAACGCGAGCAGAAGACGGCGTAGTCGTTTACCGGACAGGCCTTGTACAGCCAGAAACGTGAGATCAGTATCAGACGAGGTCGAACCCCTCGGCGGCGCCCCAGCGCCTGTCGTTGTAGCTCTCCTGCTGGCTCGTGTCGAACTCCCGCTCGATGCGCCGGCGGAGGGTCTGTTTGCCCTCCCTGTCGATCCGCGCGAGTTCGTCGGCTTTCCCGACTGCCAGGGGCGGCCCGCGTTCGGCCGCAATCTCAGACAGGAGCTGTGTCATCACCTTCTCGCGGACGTCGGGATTCCGAGTGACGGCGTAGGGGGCTTCGACGCGGTAGACGAGGTCGTCGCGGGGGTCGTAGACGACGAAGAACGTCACCTCGTAGTCCTCGTCGTCCAGGTGTACGTCCCGGTCGAGGTCGATCGTTCCGTCGGCGAGCATCCCGTCGGTACCCACGCGCGAGCGGAACCACCCCGTGAACGTCAGCGCGTCGGTGCGGGGCTCGCCGTGTTCGTCCGGCCGTTCGAGCACCCGCCGGAAGAACGCCTCGTCGTCGACCCAGGGGGCGCCAGCTTTCTCCCGGAGTTCGCGCGTGATAGCCTTCGAGGCACTGTTCTTGACGAAGCCGACCAGCGGGACGTCGCGCTCGGCGAACGACTCGACGAGTTTCAGGTAGTTGTGGATCACCTCGACGAACTCGGCTTCCTCGATGATGAGCTGTTTGAGCTGTGGGTCCCGCTCCACCCACTTCAGGAGGCCCGTCGGGTAGATTGGGCCGTCCAGCACGAGCAGGTCGTCGATGAGGTCAGCCTGGTCGAGGGCGTGCTCGCTCTCGGCGCGGTACAGCGCGAGCGCGTGGACGACCGCCTGCTCGTGTCTGTCGACCCGCGGGGCGTGGAGGATCCGACGGCGGGCGTACCCGTGGTCGTCCATCTGCCAGTCGGCGTCCTGAACGTCCAGTGTCTCGTCGTTCGTGTGGACCGTCATCACGATAGTCCGGCCGCGGTGGAGGTCGACGCTCGACGGAACAGCCGCCATTGCGGCCTGCGAGACATCGATGACGAGGCCGTTCTTGAACGTCGTGGGGTTGATCGTCCCCGCGTCGAGCCCGTGCTGGGTCGGGAACGGGCGCGATTCCAGCGCCACGTCGTCGATTGGGACTTTCCGGCGTCGGTGTTCGCCCAGCGGCTCCAGAATCACATCGCCCGAGTCGTCGTACAGCGGATCCAGCAGCTCCGACCACGCCTGTTCGGCGAGTTCCGTGTGGTCGCTGTCGTCGACCTGTCTGGTCACCCGGCCGGCCAGCTCGGCAATGCCGTCGACGTGTACCGGGTCCAGTGTCATGGCGAGCCGTTCTATCCCAGCCATCAAAACAGTAGGGGAAAATCACTAGCAAAGTGATAGTAACTACCTGACGACAGAGTTTTTTGGGCCAGATTTATTTTCCCAGCCGGCAGCATTAAATACTATAAATAACCATATTGTTTCATACGATGCTCGACTCAGATTTGCACGCGGGTACGCGGGGTGAGGTGCTAGAACGGGGGCTTTCGGAAGCGACGTCGGATCTAATTCTCGTTAATCCGACCCGGGCGACGATGCGGGAGTTCGTCGACGCATACCAGACGGTACCTGACCCACCCTCGGTATCGCTGTTCGCGGACGAGGCACCGCTGAAACAGCTGGTCGAGGATTTCCTGATCGCGAGCGCGCTCGCGGACATGGTGGCCGCGGACGCCGTCACCGTCCGGACGCTGGGCACGGTGCCGCGCCATTCGATCATGCTGTCAGAGGAGTTCCTGGTGTCGCTGGTGGAGAGCGGCGGACGGATCTGCGGGCTGACGACCGTCGAGAAGTCGTTCGTGGCCGGGACTTACGACGAGTACCAGACGCGCTGGGCGGACGCGTCGTCGTTCTCGCTGCGAACGCCACCGCTGTCACACATCCGCGAGACGCTTGCCGACGACATCGGGCAGGACGTTGCCGACGATTTCGACACTGTGCTCGGGATGCTGGAGACGGCGCGGGGGAACGGCGACGGGCTCGACGAGGTGACCATCGCGATCCTGGCGGCGGCGAACAACAGCCAGTTGCTGTACGACATCAGCCACTGGGGCGAGGATATCCGGCTGGCCAGCAAGGCGACGTTCTCCCGGAGCAAAAACCAGCTCGAGGACGCGGGTCTGATCGACACCGCGAAAGTGCCGATCGAAGTCGGCCGACCCCGCCTCCGCCTCGAGTTAGGCGACGACGAACTCCGCGAGGCGGGCATCGAGAAAGTGGCACGTCGCACGCTGCAGCTGATGGACTAGTCCCCGACGCTTTTTCTCCCCTCCCGCCCTCCCTGCGTGTATGTCAGTCGGTATCATCGGCTCGGGCCCCGCTATCGGGGCAGTCAAAGCGGCGCTCGCGGACGTCGACGTGGACGCGAACTGGATCGACACCGCAGCGCTGGAGGAGGTCAACGTCGCCGTGGTCGCAGGCCAGGCCGGTGACGCAGTGTTCGAGCGCGTCAACGAGCGCGCGCTGGCGGCTGGCGTCCGGTGGCTCGCGATCGAACTCGGCGGCGTCGGCGGGATACCGATCGTGGACGCTGCAGTGGCGGGCTTCGGCCCGGAGACGGGCTGCTACGAGTGTCTTGCCGGTCGCGTGAACGCGAATCTGGATCCGGACACGGAGCCGACGGCGGCGGCGCCACCCGCCCACACCGGCCGCTTCGCCGGTGCTGTCGCCGGACGCGAACTCGCCCGCCACCTGCGGGACGGGGCCGACGTCTTCGGGCGCGTCGTCGAAGTGCCCTACACCGAGCGGGAGTTCCTGCCGCTGCCGAACTGCGCCTGCGACCCCGGACAAGAGAGGGCGCTCTCCCGCGAGCACGTCGACCGGACGCTGGAGGAGTCGCTGGGACGGGCCGAGCGCGCGCTTGACGAGTTGCTGGGGATCGTCCAGGAAGTGGGGGAGGCCGAATCGTTCCCCGTCCCGTACTACCTGGCACACGGCTGTGACACCGCCGGGTTCAGCGACGCCAGTGCTGCCCGAAACGCCGCGGGCGTCGCCGCCGGCTGGGACGCCGCGTTCATGAAGGCGCTCGGCGAGGCACTCGAACGGTACTGCGCGGGCGTCTACCGGACGGGGGAGATGGAGACCGGGCCGCCCGCGACGACCGAGGACGTGGTCGAGCCGTCGGCGTTCGTCTGCGAGACCGACCCCGACCCGGAGACGGAGATCCACTGGATCGAGGGCAAGAACCTCGCGACGACGGGACGAGTGAAGCTCCCCGCCGAGTTCGTCCACTATCCCCCACCGAACGAGCGGTACCGGTCGCCGATCACCACCGGGCTCGGCCTCGGGAATTCGAGCGTCGAGGCGCTGCTGGCGGGGCTGTACGAGGTGATCGAACGGGACGCGCTGATGCTGTCGTGGTTCTCGACGTTCGAGCCGCTCGGGCTGGCTATCGACAAGGAGGCCTTCGAGACGCTGGCCGCACGTGCGGGGTCCGAAGGGCTCGACGTAACGCCGTTGCTCGTGACACAGGACGTCGACATCCCCGTTGTGGCGGTGGCGGTCCACGGCGACGAGTGGCCCCAGTTCGCACTCGGCTCCGACGCGGACCTCGACGTCACCAATGCAGCGACGAGCGCGCTCGCGGAGGCGCTGCAGAACTGGATGGAGCTCCGGGGGATGGGCCAGGAGGGAGCAACAGAGGCGATGGGCGCCATCGGTCGGTACGCATCGTTCCCGGACTCGGTCAGGGCGTTCGTCGAACCCGAGACGGTGATCCCCAGCGACTCAGCCGGCCCCCAGGAGGTCGGCGTCGGGACCGCCGAACTCCAGACCGTTCTCGACCGAGTCGACGACGCTGGCCTTGACGCGTACGCGGCCAGGACGACGACCCGCGACGTCGCCAGTCTCGGGTTCGAGGCCGTCCGCGTGCTCGTACCCGAAGCACAGCCGCTTTGCTTTGGCTCGATGTACTTCGGGGAGCGCGCGAGGGAGGTGCCCGCGGACCTCGGCTTCAAACCCGACTTCGACCGGGATCACCACCCCTTCCCTTGACTTCCTCCCCGCGCTGAAGCGCGAGACTTTCGCCTTGCTTTTCCGTATGCAGGACGCCGGACCTGATGACATCCTCCCCGTCGTGAACGACGCGATTCTCTCGCTGTATTAGATACTGATTATTGTGCTGTGTTGAATAGGGGTACGGCGCGGCTATCATAATCGTTCACAGAGCTGTTCGATGTTGTGGATGGCGAACATCAGGATGATCTCACGGAACTCT
>PXRK01000069.1 GCA_003021015.1 Halobacteriales archaeon QS_4_66_20
CACTGACCGCGTCGTCGGCCTGCTTCGTAAGCCCGATATCGGCGTCTTTGGGGTGCTCGCGGCGACGCTTTCCACCAACTACGCCCACGAACTCAACGAGACGCGGCGCATTGAGGCGCGGTACAGAGACCAGTTGCCGAACGCCGCAGTCGATTCGCTCGACACCATCGCGCGCCGCATCAGGGATATCGACATTGCCCGCCAGTATTTCAAGACGATGTACATGCAGAAGGAGCTGTCGTACTTTTCGCGTTTACTTCTGTACGTCGGTGTTCCCGCTGAGTTCATCACGGTAGCGATGCTCATCGCGGTGTCGAACTCGGGCGGCCCGATGTCGGGCCTGCCGACGACGCTCCCCGTGGTTACGCCAGTCGTGATCACGGTTGCGTTCGCGCCGCTCGCGGTGCTGTTCTCGTTTATCATACGGATAGCGACGGTCGCCTACAATACTATTTCGCCTACACAGTTTACGACGCCCGACCCCGGGGGCACACGGCGGAGTTAACCCAAACGAACTCGTCTCCCGAACATACTATGACACGCTCGTCTCTGCTCTCTGCGGAGACAGACCCGTTCCGCCTGGATTCTCAATTCGAGTGGTCGCGTACGTACAGCCATCAGTATCAGTCCCCGGCGTGCATGACCGGGGCCTCGTCCGTCGTCGCGGAGTGGTACAGCGCCCGGCCCGTGTCGGCGTCGAAGACGTGCAGGCGCTCGGGATCGTACCGCAGTTCGAGCGCGTCGCCGTGGTCGACGTCCGCCCGCGGGTTCGCGTTTGCCCTGATCACGTCCTCGCCGACAGTGCACTCCAGCAGAAGGCTGTCGCCCAGCGGCTCGATCACGTCGACGGTCGCGTCGATACTCCCCGGGTAGGCCCCGTCCGACGCCTCGACGAGATACAGGTCTTCGGGGCGAACCCCGAGTACCGCGCTCGATCGGTCGTCGAGGGCGGACGACGCGTCGTCGGGCAACGGGAGCGTGAACGCCCGGTGATCGAGGACGGGCGCCCCGCCGTCCGCCCCGTCGACGGTCGCCGGGAGCATGTTCATCGCGGGATCGCCGATGAACTCCGCGACGAACCGGTTTGCCGGGTAGTCGTACAGCCGCTGTGGCGGGTCGACCTGCTGGACCCGGCCGTCGTTCATCACGGCCACCCGGTCGCCGAGCGTCATCGCCTCCGTCTGGTCGTGGGTGACGTAGATCGTCGTCGTCTCCAGTTCGGTGTGGAGCTTCGACAGCTCCGCGCGCATCTGGATCCGGAGCTTCGCGTCCAGGTTCGACAGCGGCTCGTCCATGAGGAACACGTCGGGGTCGCGCACGATGGCGCGCCCGAGCGCGACGCGCTGGCGCTCGCCGCCGGACATCGCCCCGGGTTTGCGGTCGAGCAGGTCCGCGATGTCGAGCATCTCTGCGGCCTCCGCGACCAGGTCGTCGATCTCGCCGTCGGTAAAATCGCCCGCGGATTTCATGCCGAAGGTCATGTTGCGGCGTCCGGTCATGTGCGGGTACAGCGCGTAGTTCTGAAACACCATCGCGACGTTGCGCTCCTTGGGCTCGTCGTCGACGACGTCGCGGCCGTCCATGCGGACCTCGCCGTCGGTCGCCCGTTCGAGTCCCGCAATCAGCCGCAGTGTCGTGCTCTTCCCGCAGCCGCTCGGGCCGACGATCACGAGGAACTCGCTGTCCCGCACTTCGAGGTCGATGCTCTCGACCGCCGTGACGTCGTCGAACTCCTTGCGGAGGTCGCTGAGTGTGACAGTCGTCACGGCGGATCACGTCCGTGCTGTGGTCGAGTTTGGATCATTGGCTTCACTGGGATCGGGATCGGATCGTGGGTTCATTTCTGTTGGATGACGAACGCCCGGAGCAGCGGTTTCCGGAACAGGATCAGCAACAGCAGCGGCGGCAGCAGCGTCAGCATCGAGCCGGCCATCACGAGCGACCAGGACACCTCCCCCCCGACGACGTCGCCTTCGAGCAGTGCCAGCCCGACCTGGGCCACCTGGTCGGCCTCGGCGTTGATGATCACCAGCGGCCAGAGGTACTGGTTCCAGGCGAACACGAACATGATGACCGACACGCCGACGAGGATCCCCTTCGACATCGGGAGCAACACGAAGGCCATGAACTTCAGCGGGCCGACGCCGTCGAGTTTGGCCGTCTCGACGATCGAGGAGGGGATCGAGAGGAAGTGCTGGCGCAGGATGAACACTGTCGTCGCGCTCGCCAGGTAGGGGACGGTGATCGCGAGCATGCTGTTGGTCCAGCCCATGTCGGCGACGAGCTGGAACAGCGGGATGAACCGGACCGGCACCGGCAACAGCAGCGTGAACAGGATGAACAGGAAAAGCAAGTCCTTGTACGGGAGGTCGTAGTAGACGATTGCCGTCGCGGCGAAAATCGACAGCGCGAGCTTGCCGGTCACGATCACCGTCGCCATCAGAAAGGAGTTCCACATGAACCGGCCGAACTGGTAGTCGACGAGCACCGTCCGGTAGTTCTCGACGACGTGGCCCCCCGGCACGAGGTCAGCCAGACCAGTCACGATCCCCGTCTGCTTGGTGCTGACGATCGCCGCGACGAGGATGGGGAACACGATCAACAGCACCGAGCCGACCAATAGCAGGTGCAGGCCGATCGTTTCGAGGTCGCGCCGGTCGGGCAGTGCGAGCGCGGCAGTCTGTCGCTTGGTCGCGCGGAGCAGCCGGGCCGGGTACTGGATGAGTCCGAGCATGTCAGGCACCGTAGTGCGAGTACTTGTCCGTCAGGCGGAACTGGACGTACATCAGGACACCGACGATCGCGAACAGGACGACCGACTTCGCCGAGGCCAGCCCCCAGTTGAAGAAGTCAAACGCCTCCTGGTAGAGGTCGAAGATCAGGATGTTCGTCGCCCCCGAGGGGCCGCCGCCGGTCATGATGTCGATGAACGCAAACGTCCCGAAGAAGGCGTAGATCGTGTTGAGGATGACGAGGAAAAACAGCGTCGGCGTCATGATCGGGACGTACACCCACAGGAGCCGGCGGAGCCGTCCCACCCCGTCGAGGCGCGCGGTCTCGGTCAGCGTCTCCGGGATGTTGTTCATCGACGCGATCATGAAGATGACGTTGTAGCCGATCTGTTTCCAGATGGCCGCCACCGTCACGACGACGAACGCCTGGCGGCCGTCGGCAAACCAGTCCAGATCGACGCCCAGTGTCGCGAGCGGCCCGCTGAGCACGCCCAGCGACGGGTGGACCAGGAAGATGAACACCAGCGCCGCGACCGCCGGCGGCAGCGCGTACGGCCAGATCGCCGCCACGAGGTAGATGCTCTTGCCCGTCCCCACCTCGTGGACGAGAAACGTCAACAGTAGCGCGACAACCATCACGCCGGCGACGACGACCGCGGCGAAGCCGACGGTGAGCAGCAGCCGCGACTGGTAGCCGCCCGACGTGAGCAGTTCGGCGAAGTTCTCGAGCCCGACGAACTCGTCGTCGAGGCCGAGCTGTGAGCTGTACAGCGCCCGGCGCGCCGCGCGTGCCGCCGGGTAGTACAGGAACACGAGCGAGACGAGTATCGTCGGCAGGAGCAACAGCCCCGCGGTGCGCCGGTCGGTGTAGATCTCCCGTGATGACATTGCTCGGTGTGAGTCGCCGTCGTCTTACCCGTAGTAGTCCTCGAGCTCCGCGGTTGCCTGCTCCTGCATGCTGTCGATCGAGCCCTCGAGATCGCTCGACCCGATGATGTCGACTGACTGGTTCTGGACAGTGGTCTGAACCTGGCGGGCGGGTCCGAGCAGGATACGCTTGGTGGCGGGGTCGCCCGCGTCGCCGTTCCGGAGCTGGTTGAGCGCGGTCTCGTAGTTCGGGTTCTCCTCGAACCAGTTCTCCGACCGGAGCTCCTCCAGCGAGCTCTCCGTGATCGGGTAGTAGCCGGTCCCTTTGTGCCAGTCGACCTGGACCGAGGGGTCGGCCATGAACTCGAGCAGCTGGCCGATCTCGTCGTAGCGGTCCTCCGAGAACCCCTCGGGGACGTAGAAGGAGGCGCCGCCGATGACTGGGCCGACGCGCGTTTCGCTGATCGTCGGGTACGGCACGGCGTCGACCTCGAACTCGGAGTCGGCGATCAGCCCGGCGACCGACGCCGTGCTGGTCAAAAGCATCGCGCAGTTGCCCTCGACGAACAGCGACGTCGCCTCGCCCCAGGCCTCGATCCCCGGGTTGGTGTAGAGGCCGTCCTCCTCCATCCCCTGCCACCAGTCATAGAGGTCCGTGACCGCGTCGGGGGCCCGGAACTGCGAGGGGTCGCCGGCGTGGCCGTTCTCGGCGTCGGTCATCAGCTCACCCTCCAGGGAGTACCAGTGCTCGACGAACCAGACGTGGTTCGGCCAGGTGATCCCGTAGTCGGTGACCCCCTCGCCGACGAGCGTCTCGGAGGCGGCGCGGACATCCGCGATCGTTGACGGCGGGTCGTCGGGGTCGAGCCCAGCTTCCGCGAACGCGTCGCGGTTGATATACATGATCGCGTTCGAGTTGTTGAACGGCATCGAGGCGAGCTCGCCGTCGATCACGAAGAAGTCCGTGACGTTGTCCAGAAAGTCGTCGGTGTCGAAGCTGTCGGGTAGGATGTTCTCGACGGGCCTGATCTCGCCGGTGTCGAGTACCTGCTGTGCGAACAGGCTGTCGACCTGCAGCATGTCCGCCATCTCGCCGGAGTCGAACCCCGAGATGGTGTTCTGCAGCACGTCCTCGTAGGAGTCCTGGAACTGCATCGTCACCTCGATGTCCGTCTCGTCCTGGAAGTCGGCCGCAATCCCATCCAGCGTCTCCCCGAGCTGTCCCCCCATTGCGTGCCACACCGTGAGTTCGTCCGCGAGCGGGTCGACGCCGCCACTGCCGCTGTCACCGCCGTCGTCGCCGACGCAACCGGAGAGGCCGACGACGCCAGCCGTCACTGCAGCTCCCGCCCCTTTCAGCGCCCTCCGCCGGGATACGTACCGATCGTATGGTTCGTCTGATCCCATACGTACAACGCCCGCTTTCGCCACTAAATCGATTGCTATGATATATATAGTTGATCGGGTTTTCGATCTTTTTCCTATATACTATATATACCGTGTCCGAGGGTGGACGTACAGCTACGGGATCGCACCCGCCGCCGAGACGGCCTCTGGCGCTCGGTTCGGGCTGGCGCTCACTCGCCGAGCGCCTCGGCCACCTTCTCGACGGGGTGGGGCGGCTTCCCCGCGCCCGGGCGGTCGCCCAGTTGCGTCCGGCAGGAGGTGCCGGGTGCGGTCACCGTCCCACCGGGGCTCTCGGCGACCTGTTCGAAGAGGATGTTCCCGATGGCCTGCGAGAGGTCGTAGTGTTCGGCCTCGTAGCCGAAGGAGCCGGCCATGCCACAGCAGCCCGAATCCAGCGGGTCGACGGCGTAGCCCGTCCGCCGGAGCACGCCGACCGCGTGGTGGTCCCTGTTCGTTGCCTTCTGGTTGCAGTGGCCGTGGTAGGTGAGCTGCTCCGCGGGCGCGTCGGTGTCGAGGCCTTCGACGAGGCGCATGGCGTCCAGGAACTCCATGACGCCGTAGGTGCTGGCCGCGACGGCCTCGACGCCGTCGCCGTCGAGCAGGTCGAGGTACTCGTCCTGGAACATCACGGCGTCGGAGGGTTCGACGAACAGGACCGACCAGCCCTCGCGGACGAGCGGCGCGAGCGCCTCGACGTTGGCCGACGCGTGCTCGCGCGCCTGGTCGAGAAAGCCCAGTGAGAACGCCGCCCGGCCCGATGGGTCGAGGTCGGTCGGGACCCGGACGTGGGCGCCCGCGGCCTCCAGCACCTCGACGGCGGCTTTCCCCGGGGCGGGCTCGCTGTAGTTCGTGAACGTGTCCGGGAACAGCAGCACCTTCGCCTCTGCGTCCGACTCGGGCACGGCGGCGCCACCCCGGTCCTCGAACCAGTCGGTGAACGTCTCGCGGCGGAACGTCGGGAGCTTCCGCTCGGGTGCGATCCCGAACAGCTTCTCCGCAACGAGGCGTGCACCGGGGAGCTTCGGCGCGACGTTCGACAGCGGCGCGAGCGCGCTCCCGATCGCCGCCCAGCGGTCGACGTTGGCGAACAGCTTCGAGCGCCGGCTGGCGCCCTCCTCCTGGTGGTACTCGTGTTTCACTTCGGCTTTGAGCTTCGCCATGTCCACCCCGGTCGGGCAGTCGGACGCACAGCCCTTGCAGCCGACACAGAGGTCTAACACCTCCGACTGGAAGCGCTCGGAGTGTAGCTCCTCCTCGTCGAGTTCGCCGCTGATCGCCGCCCGGAGCATGTTCGCCCGGCCGCGCGTGGTCTGGATCTCCTCCTTCGAGGCCCGGTAGGTGGGACACATCACGTCCGAGTCGGTCTGGCGGCAGGTGCCACAGCCGTTGCACAGCTCCACGAGGTGCGAAAACCCGCCCTCTTCGGAGAAGTCAAGCGTCGTCTGTGGCTCCAGGGACTGGTAGGCGGGGCCGTACCGGAGGTGGTCGCGGTTGTCCGCGCCCACGCCGCGGTCGCTGTCCGGCCCCGGGTCCGCCGGGCCGTCCCGGTAGACGACGTTGCCCGGGTGCATGAGCCACTCGGGGTCGAAGGCGGTTTTCAGCTCCTTGAACGCCGTCCAGAGCTCGTCGCCGTACATTTTGGGGTTGAACTCCGTTCGGGCCATCCCGTCGCCGTGCTCGCCCGAGAACGCGCCGTGGTGTTCCAGCACCAGGTCGGTCACGTCGTCGGTGATCGAGTGCAGCGACTCGACGCCCTCCTCCTTGAGATTGAGGATGGGCCGGATGTGCAGCGTGCCCGATCCCGCGTGGGCGAAGTACGCCGCCGAGGTGTCGTGGTCGTCGAGCACGCCCTCGAACTTGCCGACGTACTCGGCCAGTTCCTCCGGCGGGACGCTGGCGTCCTCGATGAACGGGTACGGCTTGGGATCCCCTTCGAGGCTCATCAGCAGCGGGATGGCGGCTTTCCGGAGCTTCCAGATGCGGTTCTGTGACTCGTCGGTGTACGCCTCGATCACCTCGAAGGCGTCGCCGTCGTCGACGAACCGGGCGGTCGTGTCCGCGACGGCCGCCTCGAACGCCGCGTGCTGGCTCCCGTGGTCGGCAGCCGCGGCGCCGCCGCAGCCGCGCTGTCGGTCGCGCCGCCGGCCACCCCGTCCGCGGAGACGAGTTCGTCGTCCCACTCCAGCATCAGCGCCGCGGCGGTCCTCTCGGGGATCGGCTCGACGTACTCGGCGTAGCCGTCCGAGTCGGCGGCGAGGCGAAACACCTCGTCGTCCATCAGTTCGACGGCGCTGACCGGGTACTCCAGCGCCTCGGGGACGGCCGACAGCGCGTCGATGAGATCCTCGAAGCAGTAAAGCGCCAGCGCGGTCTCCTCGGGTTTCGTCACGAGCGACAGCGTCGCTTCGACGATCACGCCAAGCGTCCCCTCGGCACCGACGAACAGCTTCGAGAGGTTGATCACCGCCTCGCCGTCGTCGTTCTCGTAGATCACCTTGTGGAGGTTGTACCCCGAGACCGAGCGTTTCAGCGTCGGGTAGCGCTCCTCGATCTCCTCGCGGTTGTCCTCGACCAGTTCCCGGACCGTCTCGTAGATGGCGGCCTCGCGCGTGTCCGCGGAGACGATTTCCTCGTACTCCGGGGAGTCCAGCACGACCTCGCGGGTATGGATCAGTTCGCCGTCGGGGAGGACGACACGCAGTTCCTCGGTATAGGCGTCGGTGATGCCGTAGCGGACCGAGTGTGCGCCCGTCGAGTTGTTGCCGATACCGCCGCCGATCGTCGCGCGGTTCGAGGAGGCAGGGTCCGGCGGGAACTTCAGCCCGTGCTCTTCGAGCGCGGCGTCGAGGTGGTCCTGCACCACCCCGGGCTGGACCGTCGCCCGGCGGGCGTCGGGGTCGATCTCGACGACGTCGTCCATGTACCGGGAGAAATCCAGCACCACACAGCCGGGGCCGACGGCCTGCCCGGCCAGCGAGGAGCCCGCACCCCGGGGGAGAATCGGGGCGTCGTAGGCCGTCGCCACCTCGATCGCAGCCCGGACGTCTGCCACGTCGCGGGGTACCACGACGCCGGCCGGCCGGGCCTGGTAGATGCTCCCGTCTGTCGCGTACAGTACCTGTGCGTACTCGTCGAACTGGACCTCGCCCGTCACGCGGTCCCGGAGGTCCTCGGCGAGCGCCCGATACCGCGGATCGGGCGGCCGGTCGTGACCGAGCGTCCGGGCCGAGGCGGCACGCATGCGTTGCTCGTTGTCAGTTGCCATACCGTTCAGTTGTGAGATTCCCCAAATAAAGCTTCGGCCGCCGCGCAGTATCGTGTTCGTACTGTCGGACGTGACTCTGGTACACGTCCGGCAGTATCAGGCTCGCTCGTCGTCTTCCTCCGACCGGTAGACGACGCCGCGGTCGCCGTCGACCGTGACGGGTGTCTCGTCGGGCACCGAGGGCGAGACGCCGCCGACCATCGGGACGCCGAGTTCGCGGGCGATCATCGCGGGGTAGCTGGTGAGCCCGCGGTCCGCGGCGACGATCGCGCCGATCCGCGAGAGGTCGCCGTCGAACTCGCCGTCGAACGACTCGGACAGCACCACCACGGCGTCGTCCGGGCAGTCGGTGAGGTCGCCGTCCGGGGTCGCGAACACCGGGCCCGAGGCCCGGCCGCCCGAGATGCCGCGGCCGCTGGTCAGAATCTCGGCGGCGAGGTGGACCTTCAGTGTGTTCGTGGTGTTTGCCCCCTCGAGGTCGGTCATCATCCCTGCCAGGACGACGACGGTGTCGCCGCTGTTGACGACGCCCGAGTCGATGGCGTTGGTCGCCGCCCGCTCGATGAGTTCGGCCGCCCCCCCGTCGACGTACGACAGGGTCCGAGGGGTGACTCCCCACAGCAGCGCCAGCCGTCGGCGGACGTTCTCGTCGGGCGTCACCGCCACGACCGGCACGGACGGGCGGTACTTCGCGACCTTGTTCGCGGTGTAGCCGGACTCGGTGACGGTGACGATCGCGGAAGCGTCAACGTCCCGGGCGAGGTAGCGTGCCGAGCGCGAGATGGCGTCCGTCCGCGTGTCGCTGGCGGGCGGCACGCGCTGCTCGCGGGACTCGGCGTACTCCTCGTCGGCCTCGACGTCGTTGATGATCCGGGCCATCGTCTCGACGACTCTGACGGGGTGGTCGCCGACGGCAGTCTCGGCGGAGAGCATCACGGCGTCGGTCCCGTCGAGGACCGCGTTGGCGACGTCGGAGGTCTCCGCGCGCGTCGGCCGGCGGGCGTGGATCATCGAGTCGAGCATCTCCGTCGCCGTGATCACCGGGACGCCCTCGCGGCGCGCCTCGCGGATGATGCGCTTCTGGATCAGCGGCACCTGCTCCAGCGGGCACTCGACGCCCAGGTCGCCCCGGGCGACCATCACGCCGTCTGCCGCGCCGAGAATCTCCTCCAGGTTCTCGACAGCCTCCGCGCGCTCGATCTTGGCGACCACCGGGATGTCGGCGCCGCGTGCTTCGAGGATGTTGTTGACCGCGTAGATGTCCTCGGCCGAGCCGACGAAACTCGACGCGACGTAGGCGACGTTCTTCTCGGCGGCCAGCTCGAGCTCCCGGCGGTCCTGGTCGGTGATGAACTCCAGGCCGAGGTCGACGCCCGGGACGTTGACCCCCTTGCGGCCGCCGAGCTTCCCGCCCGAATCGACGGTGACCGTCAGTTCGTCGCCGTCGACGGCCGCCACCGTGAGTTCGATGCGGCCGTCGTCGAGCAGGACTGTGTCGCCCGGCTCGACGTTCGTGAGCGACATCGAGAGCCCGAGCACCTCGTCGTCGACAGTCTCGCCCTCGACGAGCCGTCGTTGCCCGCCTGTTTCGAGGTGGACTGGCTCCGACAGCGGCGCTGTCCGGATCTCCGGGCCCGATACGTCGAGCATCGTCGCGACAGGTGCGCCCACGCGGTCGCTGACCTCGCGCACGCGGTCGATCACCTCCGCGCGGTGGTCAGTGGTCCCGTGGCTGGCGTTCAGCCGCGCGACTGCCATGCCAGCCTCGATCAGGTCGCCGATCTCCTCGACCCCGTCCGAGGCCGGCCCCAGCGTGCAGACGATTTTCGCCCGCCGCATCTCAGCTCCCCTCGCGTTGCGGTACCGCCACACTCGCCGCCCTCTCTGGAGCGCGTCCTGCCTGTCGATCCTCGGAGGAATCTCGCTGCCGGAGACCTGATCCTGGCCGTTGAGTATCCATACCTCCCATTCAAAGCCCAGCATCAAGAAGATTACTCAGATCACAGATAGTTTTCGCTACCGGGAGCCCCTAGAAGAGGCGACTCTCCAGGGCCCGCCGGAGGCGGCCGGGCCGCTCGGCGTCGTAGACGACGAGGGAGTTGCCCCGGCCGACCAGGCCCTCCGCGGAGCCGCCGAGCAGTCGCTCGCGGAGGCTGCCGCGCGACCCGCTCACGGTCACCAGGTCGGCGTTCGCGGACGCAATCTCGATTGCGCTGTCGCTGCCGTCGACGACGGTCGTCCTGACAGCTGCGTCGGTCAGTTCCACCAGTTCCGAGAGGTAGTCGTCGACAGTGTTGCGCTGGCTCTCGGGTGTCCCGGCGGGGAGGGGGTAGTAGAACTCGATCGCGGCGCCCGTGCGCACTGCGACCGCGTCGGCGATGGCGACCTTCGCGGGGTCGAACGGCTGGTTGTCGGTGACGACAGCGATCGACGACAGCCGCTCGCGGTCGTAGCTCCCGACTTCGATCACGTCACAGGGTGCGTGGTCCTCGACCCAGCGGGAGACGTCACCGAGCAGTGACGCGGACAACCCCTCGGCGTGCTGTTCGATCACCAGGGCGTCGGCGCCGGCCTCGTCGGCGTAGTTGACGATCGCGTGGCGGGAGTCGTGGCTGACGATCTCGCCGTACTCGATGGGGACCTCCTCGTCGGTCGCCCGGTCGGTCAGCCGGGCCTCGAACGCCTGGTCGCCCTCGGTGAGCAGCTCCGCGGACCGTTCCAGCGGCGCCTGGTCCGGCACCTCGTCGAACCGGACGACGCGGACAGCGCCGTCACGGCTGCGGGCGACGTCGATCGCCAGGTCGATGAGCGACCGCTCGACGTCCGGCTGCGTCTGCTCGGTGACCGCGACCAGCACCTCGTAGGTCTCCTGGTCGACTTCAGTCTCGGTCTCCTCGACGATCTGGCGTCCGACGCTCCGGCGGACGGCGTCGGTCGCGGCGCCTTCCCGGTCGACGCCGCCCCGGCGAGAGACGAACAGGTAGTACCAGGCCAGCGAGCCGGCAGTGATCACGACCGCCCCCACCAGCGGGACGATCCCCATGAACGGCAGCAGTGCGAGGCCGCCGACGATGCCGACGAGCTGCGGGATCGGGTACAGCGGCGTCGTAAACGACGGGTCGTAGCTCTCGATGTTGCCCTGCCGGAACGCCATGACGGCGACGTTGATGAGCACGAACACGATGATCTTGAACGCGCTGGCGAGCTTCGCGATCTCGCCGACCGGGACGAACACGAGCAACAGCAACACGACGCCCGTGACGTTGATCGCCCGGACCGGCGTGTTGAACCGATCGCTGATGGCCTCGAAGTACGCCGGCGCGAGGCCGTCGCGGCTCATGGCGAAGGGGTATCGCGACGACGAGAGGATTCCCGCGTTGGCGGTGCTGACGAGTGCGAGCAGCGCCGCGACGACGACGGCGACGACGCCCAGCCCCGGCAGCACCTGCTGGGCGGCGACGATCATCGGGACCGTCGAACTCGTCAGCTCCGAGGCGGGCGCGACGCCGACCATGACGGCGACGATCCCGACGTAGATGACGGTCGTGATCGCGAGCGACCCGAGCATTCCGAGCGGCAGGTTCCGGTCCGGGTTCTCGACCTCCTCGGCGACGCTGGCGACCTTCGTCACGCCCGCGTAGGAGACGAACACGAACCCGGTCGCGCCGATCAGGCCGCCGGCGCCGCTGTCGAACAGCCCCTGGAACCGCGTCGACTCGATGTTGGGCGCGCCCGAGACGGTGAACCACAGCATCGCCGCCAGCATGACGACGACGAACGCGATCTGCATCCGCCCGGTCTGCTTGGCGCCGACGACGTTGACGGCGATCAGCACCAGCCCGACGGCGAACGCGACCGGCTTCACCGGTAGATCCAGAAAGTACACGAGGTACGGTGCCCCGCCGACGAGCGCGAGCCCCCCCTTGAACGTCAGCGAGAACCACGTCCCGACGCCGGCGACGGTGCCGAGCAGCGGCCCCATCCCGCGCTCGACGTACAGGTACGTGCCGCCTGACTCGGGCATCGCCGTCGCCATCTCGGACTTGCTGAGCGCCGCCGGCAGCACCAGCACCGCGGCGAGCAGGTACGCGAGCACGACGGCCGGCCCGGCCATCTTCATCGCCACGCCCGGCAGGATGAAGATGCCGCTGCCGACCATCGCGCCGATGCTGATCGCCATCACGGCCGGGAGCCCGAGGTCCCGCTCGAGATCCTTACCCATTTGTGCGCCCTACCTCACCGTGTGATGCGGCCGCTGTCGGCTCACTGCTGCACGCGACGGTGACACTAGCAGCCGCTGTTCGCGTCAATCGACGGCCGTCGCTGGCGTTCATTGGCGGCGAGTACTCCTCTCCAGAGTCCAGTGTCGGGGTGCCGATCCGTGCTGTGACTGCGCCGCCTGCTGTGGCGGCGGCTGAATGTGCCAGTTACTCGGGTTGCGATTTTCCATAAGCACCCGGGAGTAAAAACCGAAGATGAATAAATCATCCGACTCGGGCCCGAGATGAGGGATTTTCATCACGGAAATTTAGAAAATACAGATTGTCGGCGTCAGCTGCGCCACTGTTCGAGAATCAGCCGCGTTGTGGTGGCGCTGACCTCGTCCATCTCGCGCACGCGGGAGATCAGCTCGTTGAGGCCGCCGGTGTCGACCGTGTCGACCACGAGGACGATGTCCTCCTCGCCCGAAACCTGCCAGACGAAGTCGACGCGGTCCCAGTCGGCCATCCCCTCAGTGAGGCCGCCGGTGTGGACGTCAACGTCGACGCTGATCTCGATCATCGCCTTCACGTTCCCGGTCCGCGTCGCAACGGTGAACCGCTCGATGACGCCCGCCTCCACCATGCTCTCGACCCGGTTGCGGATCGTCCCCTCGGAGGTGCCGACCTCGTCGGCGATCTCCGTGTACGGCGTTCGGGCGTCCCGTCGGAGGATATCCAGGATTTCGCGGTCGAGTTCGTCCATTAAGATGTGAAGGTTTCCCCGGCGCCTACTTGAACGCTACGAATTTCGTAACTCAACTTCGAAAGCAACGCTTATCAGCGGGTATTTCGTACGCGTCTCGTAATGACAGACGCGTACGTCGCCATCGAAGGTGAGCGCCTGATCGAGGCACGGTCGCGGTCGCCAGGGCAGACCCGCGGGGAGCTCGTGTTTACCACTGCGTACACGGGCTACGAGGAGAGCCTGACCGACCCGAGCTACGAGGAACAGCTGTTGACGTTCTCGTACCCGCTGATCGGGAACTACGGCGTCCGGGAGGAGCGATTCGAGTCCGACCGCGTCCACCCGCGCGGCGTGCTCGCGCGGGAGATGACCGAAGACGTCGCCGAGTGGCTCCAGGGCGAGGGGGTGCCCGCCGTCGATCACCTCGACACCCGCGAGATCGTCACGGAGATCCGCGACGAGGGGGCGATGCGCTGTGGGATCGCGGCCGGCCCCGACGCCACCCGCGAGGACGCGCTCGACCAACTCGACCAGTGCAAGCACATGTCCGAGCACGAGGACATCGGTGCGCAGGTGTCGGTAGGGGAGCCGGCGGTCCACAACCCCGAGGGGTCGGGGCCGTCGGTGGCGCTGATCGACTGCGGCGCGAAGGGAAGCATCGTCAGTTCGCTCGTCGAACGGGATGCCGTCGTCCACCGGCTCCCGTACGACGCCACCGAGGACGACGTCAACGCGGTCGACCCGGACGTGCTGTTCATCTCGAACGGCCCGGGTGACCCGGAGAACTTCGAGGCGGCCGGTGAGGTCGTCGACGCGTTCGTCGGCGAGGTGCCGCTGGCGGGTATCTGTCTGGGCCAGCAGGTGGTCGCGAACGCGCTGGGCGGGCGCACGGAGAAGATGGAGTTCGGGCACCGCGGCGTCAACCAGCCGGTGCGTGACCTCCGGACCGGCCAGGTCGTCATGACGACCCAGAACCACGGGTACACGGTCGCCGACCCGGGCGACGAACTCGAGGTGACCCAGATCAACGTTAACGACGAGACCCCGGAAGGGCTGGACAACGACGACCTGGACATCATCACCCGCCAGTACCACCCCGAGGCGAACCCCGGCCCCCACGACTCCCTCTCGTTTTTCGACGACGTCGTCGAGATGGCCGAGCAGTCGTAAACTACCCCGCCCTACTCACTCCCTCCCGCCTTGCGGCGGTCGGTCACTCCTCCCCTCCCTACCGCTCGCTCGGCTCGCGCTTGAAGGAGGGGACTCCGCGCCCTGCACCGCTACCGCGTGATCGATCCCCTGCGAGTTCCCCATCGTCGCCGTGCCGTCCCCCGATGGCGACTGCTGATACTGGTGGCTGTAAGTACGTGAAAACTCGAATTGAGAATCCAGGCGGAAAGGGTCTGTATCCGCAGATAGCAGAGACTAGTGAGTAAAAGAATTACAGCCACCAGTATGACGTGTAGTGAACAAACGTGTCGCCTGCCGCCCGCAGACGGCGCGTTTGGACGCCGTTAATCGCAAGCAGTAAACGTTCCGATACAGTTTTAAAAGAGAACGCAAATGTTGAGATATGCCCTACACCTGCCGCAACTGCAAGCGGTCATTTAGCTCCGAGCTCGAACTCGAACTCCATCAGGACAACTGCAAGGACGGGCAGCTGTTCTGTGACGCCTGTGGCACACGATTCGAGGAACGAGAGGCGACAGAGGACGGCTGGCACTACCGATGTCCGGAGTCGGACTGTGACGGCACTGGAATCGGAGAAGACATTCACAGAGTATCGGACGTACGCCTGCAGACGCCCTAGTTCTCCTGGTCGGTCGCTGGCACAGCGGACGCAGCGCCCAGCGACGGATGTCTCTCCCGTCTCCGCTTGCGCATCTCCCGGTTCCCGACCGTCAGCGCCCGCTTCCCCGCCGTTCACAGGTAGAGATCGACCTGATCGAGATCGAGCGTCTCCTCCATCGCTTCGATCTCCGCCTCGAGCGCGTCGATCTCCTCGACCAGTTCCACGTACGTCGGGTTCTCTTTGAGGCGATGGCGGTCCATCTCCACCTCGAGGACGTTCCGCTTGAGCTTCAGCGAACTCAGTCGCTGCATCTGCTCGTTGTACTCCGAGATCGTCAGGGCCCGGTCGACGACGTTACGGAGGCGATCCTTGTCGACCGGCTTCACCACGTAGTCGTCGACGTCCATCTCGGCGACGTCGAACCCCGGGTCGACGGCCGTCAGCATGACGACGCGGCAGTCCAGCCCGCGCTGGCGGATCTCCCGCAGCACCTCGTCGCCCGGCGTGCCGGGCATCCGGCGGTCGAGCAGCACGACGTCGAAGCTGTCGTCGACCGCGTCGAGCGCCTCCTCCCCACCGTGAACGACCGTCGTCTCGTAGCCGTCCCGCAGCCGGAGTTCGTAGGTGTTTGCTACTCGCTCCTCGTCGTCGACGATGAGAACGCTCGCCTCGTCACCTGCGGCAGTCACAGCCGAAGCTGTGTGTTCCCACGACTAATAGTCTGGGGGTTCACCGAGGATGGCTGTCAGGTCGTCCCGCCGGCCTGCTCTCGGCGGCGCTGTTGCTCATACTGGTGGCTGTAATTCTTTTACTCGCCAGTCTCTGCTATCTGCGGATACAGACCCGTTCCGCCTGGATTCTCAATTCGAGTTTTCACGTACTTACAGCCACCAGTATCATACTGTCGGACATGAGTCCGTGGAGATTTGTTTGCGTGTCTTGCCATTCCACAGAGTCACGTCCGACAGTATCACTCCAGCCTCCCGTCGAGAAACGTCGCGACGCTGGCGTTGAACGACTCCGGCTGTTCGACCATCGCGAGGTGGGCCGCGTCGTCCACGACAGCGAGTTCGCAGTCCGGCAGTTCCTCGGCCAGGTACTCGTGGTAGGCGGGCGGCGTCAGGTTGTCGTGCTCCCCGACGACCGCCAGCGACGGCACCTCGATTGCGGCGAGGTCGCCCCGGACGTCGAACGTGTGACAGCTGAGGTAGTCCCGTCGGGTGACCGCCTGCCCAGCCTCGCGCATCGCGCTCTCGGAGCGCTCGACCACCGACTCCTCCCCCCGGTAGAACAGCCGCGAGTCCTCGTGTAGGAACTCGATAACGGCCCGGTAGTCCTCCCGTAACAGCTCCCGGATCCGCTCGTGGACCCCGAGTTTCGCGCCCGATCCGGCGAACACTGCCGCGTCCGGTTCGTACAGGCCGTCCAGCAGCGTCCGGAAGACGACGGCCCCACCTAGCGAGTTCCCCGCGAGAACAGCCGCGTCAGTCGCCTCCGCAACGGCAGCCACGTCGGCCGCGTACGCCGACAGCGTCGCCGGTCCAGGGTCGGTGTCGATGTCCTCGGACTCGCCGTGACCGCTCAGGTCGACTGCGACGGCCGGATGGGCCGGCCCGTCGGGCCCGTACTGGTTCGCCCACAACCGGTGGTTTCCCCCACTCCCGTGGACGTACAGTGTCGTCGGTCCCGGCCCCTCAGGCCGTGCGAGCCGGTACGCCGTCTCCCGGCCGTCGTGTGTGACTGTCTCCATGTGAGCCAGTTCGAGACCCCTCTACTTTGCTGTGGGGGCCCACTTCTCGCCGTCGCTCTGGGTGACCACATTCTCCACGCTACCTGGGTCTCGTTCACTGCACGCGTGTAAGCGCCTGCCGGCTTCCACCACAGGCCTGGGAACCGAAAGAAATCGAGACGCCTTTGTGAACCTCAATACTACCGATCTTGAAAACCCCGACACGGAAAACCACCGTAGTAGACAGATTTAAATATGATGGGGTATTACGTGAGGTAAGGATGAACGTCCAACAGCAGCTGGCGGACCAGGGGCTCCCTGTTCGCCACGTCGAGTACGACGACGTCACTCAGGTCGCTGTCGACTTCGGTCCGGGAGCGGATCTCTCGGTCGACATCGTCGACGAGACGGTGATCGTGGTCGGCGACGATTCGCAGTACGAGATCGACGTCGCGGCGGGCGCGCAAGCGTTTATCAGCAACGGCGTCCTCAGTATCGAGGTGGAAGAATGAAGCTCACTGTCAAGCCACTCAAGCAGAAAGACGCCGGCCGTGGCCTCGCCGCCATCGACCGGCGGGCGATGAGTGAGATAGGGCTGGAGAACGGCGATTACATCGTCGTCAAGGGCGACGAGGGGCGGACAGTCGCCCGCGTCTGGCCCGGCTACCCCGAGGACGAGGGCCGCGGCGTCATCCGGATCGACGGCCGCCTCCGGAAGGAGACCGGCACCGGCATCGACGACAACGTCGAGGTCGAGAAGGCCGACGTCCAGCCGGCGACCTCGATCACGGTCGCGCTGCCCCAGAACCTCCGGGTCCGGGGCAACGTCGGCCCGATGATCCGGCAGAACCTCAGCGGGCAGGCCGTGACGGAGGGCCAGACGGTCCCCGTCTCCTTTGGCCTGGGGCCGCTGTCATCGATGTCCGGCCAGAAGATCCCGCTGAAAGTCGCGGGCACCTCGCCCGCGGGGACGGTCGTCGTCACCGACTCGACGGAGATCGAGATCAGCGAACAGCCCGCCGAGCAGTTCGCCACCCGGGACGAGGGCGAGCGCGAGACCCCGAGCGTCACCTACGAGGACATCGGCGGCCTCGACGAGGAGCTCGAACAGGTCCGCGAGATGATCGAGCTGCCGATGCGCCACCCCGAGCTGTTCCAGCAGCTCGGCATCGAGCCGCCGAAAGGCGTCCTGCTGCAGGGCCCGCCGGGCACCGGCAAGACGCTGATGGCCCGCGCGGTCGCCAACGAGATCGACGCCTACTTCACCGACATCTCCGGCCCGGAGATCATGTCGAAGTACTACGGCGAGAGCGAGGAGCAGCTCCGCGAGGTGTTCGAGGAGGCCGAGGAGAACTCGCCCGCCGTCGTGTTCATCGACGAGATCGACTCTATCGCGCCCAAGCGCGGCGAGACCAGCGGCGACGTCGAACGCCGCGTCGTCGCGCAGCTCCTCTCGCTGATGGACGGCCTCGAGGAGCGCGGCCAGGTGATCGTGATCGGCGCGACCAACCGCGTCGACGCGCTCGACCCCGCTCTCCGGCGGGGCGGCCGCTTCGACCGCGAGATCGAGGTCGGCGTCCCGGACAAGGAGGGCCGCAAGGAGATCCTCCAGGTCCACACCCGCGGGATGCCGCTGGCCGAGGGCATCGACCTCGACGAGTACGCCGAGAACACCCACGGCTTCGTCGGCGCCGACATCGAGCAGCTCGCCAAGGAGGCCGCGATGAACGCCCTGCGGCGCATCCGGCCCGAACTCGATCTCGAAGAGGAAGAGATCGACGCCAAGACGCTCGAACGGCTGGAGGTCGTCGCCGACGACTTCACGTCGGCGCTGAAAGGCATCGAGCCCTCGGCGCTGCGCGAGGTGTTCGTCGAGGTGCCCGACGTCACCTGGGAGCAGGTCGGCGGCCTTGAGGACACCAAGGACCGCCTGCGCGAGACGATCCAGTGGCCGCTGGAGTACCCCGAGGTGTTCGACCAGATGGACATCGAGGCGGCGAAGGGCGTCCTGCTGTACGGCCCGCCGGGCACCGGCAAGACGCTGCTCGCGAAGGCCATCGCCAACGAGGCCCAGAGCAACTTTATCTCCATCAAGGGGCCGGAGCTGCTCAACAAGTACGTCGGCGAGTCCGAGAAGGGCGTCCGCGAGGTGTTCGAGAAGGCGCGCTCGAACGCCCCGACCGTGGTGTTCTTCGACGAGATCGACTCGATCGCGGGCGAGCGTGGCCGGACGACCGGCGACTCCGGCGTCGGCGAGCGCGTCGTCTCCCAGCTGCTGACCGAACTGGATGGGCTCGAGGCGCTGGAGGACGTCGTGGTCATCGCGACCACCAACCGCCCGGACCTCATCGACCAGGCGCTGTTGCGCCCCGGCCGGCTGGACCGGCACATCAACGTGCCGATCCCCGACGGGGACGCCCGCCGGAAGATCTTCGAGGTCCACACCCGCGACAAGCCGCTGGCCGACGGCGTCGACCTCGACGACCTCGCGGCCCGGACCGACGGCTACGTCGGCGCGGACATCGAGGCGGTCTGCCGCGAGGCCTCGATGATCGCCACCCGGGAGTTCATCACCAGCGTCGACCCCGAGGAGATCGGCGACTCCGTCGGCAACGTCCGCGTGACCGCCGACCACTTCGACGAGGCGCTTTCGGAGGTCATGCCCAGCGTCGACCAGGAGACCCGCGAGCGCTATGACGAGATTGAGGAGCGAATCGAGCGCACCACGGCCGACGACGAGTCCCAGGTCAGCCGGACGTTCCAGTAGCGCCGGCACCCTCGGACGGTGTCGTGTCAGCTGCTGATACACAACTTTTCTCACCGCTGCGCCCCAGCCTTTGGGCATGGACCACTCACTGGAGACGGTGCCGATGGGACAGACGGGACTCGAGGTCAGCGAGATCGCGTTCGGGACCTGGCGGTTCGGCCGCGAGACCGCAGCGGGCAACCTGGAGATCGACCGCGAGCGCGGCCACGAACTGCTCGACGCCTACGAGTCCGCCGGCGGGCGGTTCATCGACACCGCCGACGTGTACGGCCGGGGCAAAAGCGAGCGCTGGATCGGCGAGTGGCTCGCGGACCGCGAGCGCGACCGCTACGTGATCGCCTCGAAAATCTACTGGCAGACCCGCGAGGGCGACCCCAACGCAAAGGGGCTGAACCGCAAGCACGTCCGCCGCGGGGTCAAGCGCAGCCTCGACCGCCTCGGCACCGACTACCTCGACGTGCTGTACATCCACCGCTGGGACGACGCGACCCCCGCCCGCGAACTGATGCGCACCCTCGACGGCCTCGTCGACGACGGCCTCGTCCAGTACCTCGGCGCCTCGACGTTCCGTCCGAACGCCTGGAAGGTCGCCCGCGCCAACGAGATCGCCCGAAAGCAAGGCTGGGAACCGTTTACCGTCACCCAGCCACGGCACAACCTCGTCAACCGCGAGATCGAGGGCGAGTACATGGCGTTCTGCGACGAGCGCGGCCTGGGGATCGTCCCCTGGAGCCCGCTCGCGCAGGGCTTTCTCACCGGGAAGTACGAGCGCGACGAGGCGCCGCCGGGCGACTCGACGGCTTCGGACTCGGAGGGCTGGGAGGAGCGCTACCTGACCGCGGAGAACTTCGACGCGCTGGACGTCGTCCGGGCAGTCGCCGACGAAGTGGACGCCACACCCGCCCAGGTCTCGCTCGCGTTCCAGCTGCACCATCCCACGATCACCGCGCCGATCGTCGGGGCTCGGACCGTCGACCAGCTCGAGGAGAACCTCGGCGCAGCGACCGTCTCGCTCTCGGAGGCGCAGTTCGAGCGCCTCGACGCCGCGAAGGCCGGCCCGTTCGACCACCTCGGATGAGCAATGGCCGAGCACACCATCGCCTCGACCACGTTCGAGCGCGTTGCCCTCCCCGTCGACGGGGAGTTCACCATCTCCCGGGGAACCACGCAGGAGGCGGACCTGGTAACCGTCGAACTCACCGACCAAGCGGGCCGCGTCGGCGTCGGTGCGGCTGGACCGTCCTCGTACTACGGCGAGAGCGCCGACAGCGTGGCCGCCGCCGTGCCCGAATTGCTGTCGGTCGTCGAGGACGTAGGCAACCCCCACAGACAGCAGCCGATCAAACGGCGACTCGCTGCAACCGCGCCCGACGAGGCCGCGGCGCGGGCGGCCGTCTCCATCGCCGTCCACGACCTCGCCGCTAAGCAGGCCGGCGAACCGCTCTACCAGCGGTTCGGGCTCGATCCCGACGCTGCGCCGGAGACCTCCTACACCGTCGCCATCGACTCGCCAGCGGCGATGGCCGACCACGCCAGCGAAGCGGTCGCCGATGGGTACGGCGTACTGAAGGTAAAACTCGGCACCGACAGGGATCGCGAACGGCTGGAGGCCGTCAGGGGGGCCGCCCCCGACGCCCGCGTCCGCGTCGACGCCAACTGCGACTGGACCGCCGAGCAGGCCGTCCAAAACACCGCCTGGCTCGCCGACCTCGGTGTCGAGTTCCTCGAACAGCCTGTTCCGGCCGACGATATCCAGGGGCTCCGTCGGGTGACCAGGCAGGGAGAGGTCCCCGTCGCAGCAGACGAGTCCTGCGTGACGGCGGGCGACGTCCCGGCTGTCGCGGACGCCGTCGACGTCGTCGTCGTGAAGCTGATGAAGTGTGGCGGGCTCCGCCCCGCGATACGACAGATTCAGACCGCGCAGGCCCACGGGCTGGCCGTGATGCTGGGCTGTATGCTCGAAAGTAACGCCTCGATCGCCGGATCGTGTGCGCTCACACCCCTTGTCGAGTACGCCGACCTCGACGGCGCGCTGCTGCTGGCGAGTGACCGCTACGACGGCGTCCAGATGACCGACGGGCGGATCGACCTCGCGGCCGCCGAGCGGGGGACCGGCGCGAGGCGGGCGGAGTGATCGAGTGACCCCCTCTGCCGTCGTCAGCACGGAAACGCCTGGAGACCTGGCAGCTACGCCAGGGCCGCCTCGATCGCCGCCTCCAGATCCGTCCAGAGGTCCTCGACGTGTTCGACGCCGACGCTGATCCGGACCAGGCCGTCGGCCAGGCCGGCTTCGAGCCGCTCCTCGCGGGGGATCGAGGCGTGGGTCATCGTCGCCGGCTGTTCGATGAGGCTCTCGACGCCGCCGAGGCTCTCCGCCAGCGCGAACACCTCGGTCGCAGAGACGAAGTCGGCCGTCTCGTCCAGCGTCGCGTCGAGTTCGAAGCTCACCATGCCGCCGAAGTCCCGCATCTGCTCGGCCGCGAGGTCGTGCTGCGGGTGCGAGTCGAGCCCCGGGTAGTAGACGTGGCTCACGTCCGGGTGGGCGTCCAGGCGCTCGGCGATGGTGCGGGCGTTCTCGCAGTGGCGGTCCATCCGCAACGGGAGCGTCTTCGTCCCCCGGAGGACGAGGAAGCAGGCGAAGGGGTCCGGCGTCGCGCCGACGCTGTTCTGGTAGAAGCCGAACCGCTCGTCGAGGTGCTCGTCGTCCGTCACCAGTGCGCCCCCGACCACGTCCGAGTGGCCGCCGAGATACTTCGTCAGCGAGTGCGAGACGACGTCGGCGCCGTGGTCCAGCGGCTGCTGGAGGTACGGCGTCGCGAACGTGTTGTCGACCGCACACAGCGCGTCGTGGTCGTGGGCGATGTCGGCCAGCGCCGCGATGTCGTTGACCCGCATGAGGGGGTTGGTGGGGGTTTCCACCCAGACCAGTTCCGTCGCCGGCCTCATCGCGGAAAGCACTGCGTCGTGGTCAGTGGTGTCGACAAACGAAAACGAGAGGTTGTACTGCTCGAACACCTGCCGGAACAGGCGGTGGGTGCCGCCGTAGACGTCGTCGCCAGCGACCACGTGGTCCCCGGCTTCCAGCAGGTTCAGGACCGTGTTGATCGAGGCCATGCCGCTGGCGAACGCACGGCCGTACTCGGCGTTCTCCAGGGCGGCGAGGTTCTCCTCTAAGGCCGTCCGCGTCGGGTTGCCCGTCCGGGAGTACTCGTAGCCGCGGTCCTCGCCGGGCCCGTCCTGGACGTACGTCGAGGTGGCGTAGATCGGCGGCATCACCGCACCCGTCTCCCCGTCCGGTTCCTGCCCGGCGTGGATCGATCGCGTCTCGAACCGGCCGCCGTGTGGCTGTCCGTCGTCTGGGTCGATCTGTTCTGTCATGTCAGTCCTCCTCGTCGTCGATCCACTCCTCGTAGGAGTCGTAGATGCCTTTCGAGAGGTAGCGTTCGCTGGAGTCGGGGAACACCGTCACCACGGCGTCGTACGGCGCATCGATCTCGCCGCTGTCGATGCGTTCGGCGACCGACAGCGCGGCGACGCTGGCGGCGCCGGCGCTTGAGGCGACGAGCTGGCCCTCCTCGCGGGCGAGGCGCTTCAGTTCCTCCTGAGCCGTGCGGTCGCTCACCTGGATCACCTCGTCGACCAGTTCGGGCTCGAACAGCTCGTTGGTGGAGACGTCGTGGGACCCGATCCCCTCGATGTGGTACTCCTCCTGTTCGACCTCGTTCCCCTTTGTGGTCGCGAGCAGCGATCCCTCGGGCTCGACTGCCGTGACGTGGGTGTCGGGGTGCTGGTCGAGGGCGTACTTCGTGATGCCCATCAGCGTGCCGGCGGTGCCACAGCCGGCGACGACGGCGCCGACTTCGCCGTCGAGCGCCTCGTAGATCTCCGGCCCGGTCGTCTCGCGGTGGGCCGCGACGTTCAGCGGCGAGGAGAACTGCTGGGGGACGACCGCGTTGTCCAGCTCCCCGGCCAGTTCGTTGGCGCGCTCGATCGCCCGCTTCATCCCGTCCTCGGTCGGGGTGTTGAGCACCTCGGCGCCGAGCGAGCGCATCAGGATCTGCTTCTCGACGCTGAACCGCTCGGGGACGACGAACGTCGCCTCCACCGGCAGCTGGGTCGCCGCCATCGCCATCCCGATCCCGGTGTTGCCCGCCGTGGGCTCGATCACGGTGCCGCCCGGCTCGACCTCGCCGCGGTCGAGCAGCCCCTGGATCATGTACTTCCCGATCCGGTCCTTGATGCTGGCGCCCGGGTTGAACGACTCCAGTTTCGCGTACACGGGCACGTCCGCGGGACTCGCCTGCACCTCGACCAGCGGAGTCTCGCCGATGGTCTCGAGGACCGACGACAGCGGCTCCTGATACGTCGTCACGGCGCCCACCTCGCTGCTGGCTCACCCATCATCGATGATACTGGACGTTGGTGAGCCCCCGGCATAGTCCCCTCGATATCCCCCGCCGCTCACCCGTCGGCCGGCCGGTCGATCTCCCGGATCGACATCAGCGGATACCCCTCCTCCATCACGAGTTCCGCGATGACAGTGCAGCCCTCGTACTCGACGTGGATTTCGACGTCGAGCAACCGGCCGGTCAGTTCGGTGTAGTCGGCACTCCCCGATTCGATCTCCTCGGACAGCGCCTCGGCGTCGATCGAGACGACGACCTCCCGGCAGTGTGGCTGGTTCTCGATTGCCTCCGCCATCGCGGCCGCGAGCGACTCGGCGCTGTCGGGGCTGACTGGCGTGCCGGCGAACTGGTGGTACAGCGAGCCGAACTTGATCCCCGCCTCGAAGCAGGCCTGTTCGGCCCGCGTTGGCGCTCCCCCGTCGGATCGGTGTCCACTGTCGTCCATACCGAAGGATGGAGGGAGCGGTCCAATGGTCCGTCGGTTCCGGCAAGCTGACCAGCAGCAGCTCCTCGACCGGGAACCGAAGGGGTCGGTGTGGATCGGCCAGCGGGAGCGGAGACTGGACCCCGGACCACATCTCGGCTGTAGTGAATCATCAATTTTTTATCGTATCCCCGAGACGGCGTGTATTGTGGTACCGAGTAACACATTCGGATGGTGGTGTTCAGCATGACTGGATCAGACCGCTGCTGTGGCACTGGGACCAAACACGAATCGAGCCGGCGCGGGTTCATGGCGGGGTGTGGTGCCGCCATTGCGCTCGCACTCGCTGGCGGGACCGGCACCGTCGGAGGACAGGAGGAGTACGAACCGATCGGAGACCTGTTAGAGATCGTCGAGGAGGAGAACTGGGGTCGCTGGGGTGAAGACGACGAACTGGGGGCGATCAACCTCCTGGGGAGCGAGGAGATGTTCGCGGGGTTGACCGCGGCGAAAAAACGCGGGCGCAAACGCGTCGAACGGTTCACGCTCCAGACGCCGATCACGGGCAAAGCGTTCGACGCGTTCTTCGACGACGGGGTCGAATTCCCGACGACAGACACCGGCGATCCGCTGTTCCCGGGACGGACGCCCGCCCGCCGGGACAACGTGGCTGACGTCGAGGATCCGATCCCGACGCCAAACGGCGTCCTCTTTGCGGACGACAGGTTCGAAACCCCCCTCTATTTGCAGGGGACGACCCACTACGACGCGCTCGGTCACGCGTGGTACGACGGGACACTCTACAACGGGTTCGACGCGGGGACGACCCGGACCCGGCGTGCGTTCGACATCGAAGTCGAGGGAGTCACGGAGACGTTCGGCCTCGGGAAGGCCGACGTCGGGAACGTGGCCGACAGCGGCGTCGCCGGGCGGGGCGTGTTGCTCGACGTCGGCCGCTACAAGGTCGACGAGGCCCCGTACCGGCTAGACCTCGGCGAGGAAATCACCCTCGAAGATCTCGAGGCAACTGCGGACGCCCAGAACGTCGACCTCCGCAAGCGGGACATCCTTCTCGTCCGGACAGGGGCACTCGAGCGCGCTCGCGATCCGGAGGCCGAGTGGGCGCCGCTGAACGAACCCGGACTGACGTACTCCGACGACCTCGTTCGCTGGTTCCGCGACATGGAGTTCCCGGTCGTCGGCGCCGACAACCTGGGGGTCGAGAAGGCGTCCCAGGAGGTGACCGAGGACGACCTCGACGACGGACGGACGGACCTGAGGGGGACCTACCTCTTCCCGCTGCACGGCGCGCTCCTGCGCAACCTGGGTGTGACGATCAACGAGATCCTTGACCTCTCTGATCTGGCCACCCAGTGTGCGGCGGACGGCGTCTACGAGTTCCTCTACACCGCTGGCCCGCTCAACGTCGAACAGGGCGCCGGCACGCCGGTGAACCCGGTGATCCTGAAGGCATCTAGCGGAAACGAAGGTGGCCAAGCCCCTGGCAGAGGTGGGAACGGCAGGGGAGGTAAAGGTCGGTAGCTCTCGGTCGTATTCAGCCCCTGGGACCGTACCCGAACCGTATGCTACTTGAGGTCGCCTGCGCTTGTACCAACTGAATGGACGAGCCGGTACTACTCACGGGCGCCGGCGGGCACGTGGGGCAGACGGTTCTCGACGGGCTGGCCGGAAAGTACGACTGGCGGCTCATGTACCACAGCCAGCCTGCCGAGGAGCCGGCGTTCCCGTACTTCACTGGGGAGGTACAGAACCCCGGGGACGTGCGGCCGGCGATGGAGGGCGTCGGCGCGGTCGTCCACCTCGCCGGCGACCCCCGCCCGGAGGCGCCCTGGGACAGCGTCATCGCGAACAACATCGACGGCACCCACACCGTCTACGACCTCGCCGTCCAGGAGGGCGTCGACCGCGTCGTGTTCGCCTCCTCGAACCACGCTGTCGGCGCCGCCGAAACCGACGAGCCCCCCCCCGACATCTACCGCGCCCACGACGAGTTCCGCCTCGACGGCACCGAGTACCCCCGCCCGGGCAACAAGTACGGCATCAGCAAGGCGACCGGCGAGATCATCGGCCGCTACTACCACGACACCTACGACATCTCTGTCTGTAACATCCGGATCGGCAACCTCAACGAGGAGCACCCGCCAGTCGACTATCCGCGCGGGCAGGCGATGTGGCTCTCTACACGGGACTGTGCCCACATCCACGACCGGGCGCTGCAGGCCAACTACGGGTTCGAGATGGTCTACGGCATCTCCGACAACGACTCGAAATACTACTCCATCGAGCGCGCGAAGGAGGTGCTGGGGTACGAGCCCCGGGACAACTCCGCCGAGTGGGACGGCAAAGAGAAACTGACCGAGTGAACGGCGCCCGCTGATTGCTGTTTTCCCGCGCCTGGCCGACGAGTCCGTATCACTCCCGGGCGTCGAACAGCCCCTCGACGTCGGCCTCGCGGTCGGCCCGGCGGTCGACGTGCTCCGAGAGGCGCTGGAAGACGATCCCGCGATCCTCGGGCTGGCGGAGGAAGTCGAACACCAGCGGGACGAACGGGCTGCCGGTGCGCTCGGCGTCAAGGTCGGCCGCCGCGTAGTCGGCCGCCCGCTCGACGATCTCCTCGTCGTAGCCGTCCTCCTCGGCGAGCACCTCGGCGGCGACCGCAGCCGCCTCGAACTCCAGGTCCGGCGGGTCGAGTCGCTCCCCCCGGTGGGTCAGCGCGAGCGGCGTCGACCGCTCGATCAGTTCCGGATCCGCGTCGAGTCCCGCGAGGTAGGCGCAAACGTCGGCGACGTTGACGCCGCGGTACTCCCCGGGGAGCCCTGCCAGGTACTCGCGGCCACTCTCCGCCAGGCCAGTCGCACCCGACCAGTTGCCGGTGCGGGCGTGGTAGACGGCCGCGGTGAACTGGATGAGGCCGTGGAGGAACTGCTCGTCGTCGCTCCCCGACTCCAGGCCCAGCCAGTGGTCCTCCCAGGCGTCGTGGGCGGCGTGGTACCGGCCGGCGTTGTAGATCGCGATCCCCGCGCGGAGGTGGGCCTCCATGGCTGGCCGTAGTGGCCCCGGGAACAAATAATCGACCGCACGCTCGTAGCCACCCGGGACGCCTGTTGACATTTTTGCCCCGAGTCACAGCCTGCGCCGGGACGGTTCTGTGCGGGCGGCTCACTCCCGGGGAATCTTTAAGCGTGGGTCTGCTGAATACGTTTGTAAGAGAGACCCATGGGAGGCAAACAGAAAGAAGCCTGCGGGCGGTGCAGCGTCACCACGGTCATCGACGCGACCGAGGACGCCAACGAGGAGGACGGCGGCGAGAACCCCTTCGACGGTGAACGGATCGAGATCGACGAGTCGGAGATGCGGTCGGTCGCCCGCCACGAGGTGCTCGCGAGCAAGGTGACCGACCGGCTGGACGCGTTTGCGACTCGCGTGATCTGGGGCACGTAGCGCGTTTCTGCGGTGTTTGCGTCGGTGGTTCGGTCGTGCGTATTGTCGGGCATCGAGCGTGTCGTTTCTGGCGCAGTAGCAGTCAGTAGATCCGGCTGCCGTCGGGGACCGGCTGCTCGGGCTGGAGGTGGACGACGTCGCCGTTGTCGTCGTCGACGCCGATCACCAGGCACTGGCTCTCGAAGCCGGCGATGTTGACCGTCCCGAGGTTGACGACGGCGACGACCTGCCGGCCCTGGAGTTGGTCCTTGCTGTAGTTGTCCGTCAGGCCGGCGGCCGACTGGCGGGTCTCCTCGCCGAAGTCGACCTCGAGTTTGTAGACGTCCTTGCGCGCTTCGGGGAAGTCGTCGACGGTCGTGACGGTGCCGACGCGCATCTCGACGTCTTCCAGAAACTGTGCTGGGTCGATGTCCGGCTCCTCGATACCCATACGCTTGCTGGTGGGCGTGGGTGGATAAATTCTTGCTGAAACGGCTGCCTTCGGATCGATTGCGCGCTACAAGCTCCCGCTTGCTCTCTCGTAGCCAGCTACGTTGTTCGCGTCGGTACTTGCGTGCTGAAAGCCCCCGCCGGCTCGCTAGGAACGGGAACGATCGCCCTCGGAGAAATTGGACTGTTAAGCGTGTCATAGAAACATTCACAGGGAATTGATTTCGCCAAGGTCCAGATTGAAACAGCTGCTCAGTAAGCGTGCGGATTATTCGAGGGGTTCGATTCCGTCTCCGGCGCGAATCATCCCATCTTCGAGAATATCCACCCGGAGCCCACCTCTGTGGGTAAGTGCCTGCAATACGCCGTCCTGAGTGATGCGCTGAAGATGATTGCAGGGTTCACACAGTCGATCCCCTCGACAGATGGCATTGCCGACTCGGAATCGTTGTCCAACGAGGTGATTGAGTGCGACATCACTGGTTTCGATATTCCGTCGGTGTTCACCCGGTGCGAGTTCGATTCCTGCTTCCCGTTCGATTGCTGTTACAGCCTCCTGCTCGATTAACGTAAGGTCGTACCCATCGTGGCGTTGCTCATCTGGTCCCCACTCGACGAAGGTACCCGTCTCAATCTCGCTAAAGTAGCGATCACCTCGGAGTCCTCCAGGAACTGCTTCGATCTCGGTGTGTTCTTCCATCTCCGCTTCGGCTTCAGGTGCGGTAAAAATCCGTTTGACAGTGCCACTCCCGGTCATATGTGTGATGTGCATTTGGCACAGTATAAACACTCCGGGTGTAGGTGTTGTTGACGAGGCAACTCAGCGGTATGCCCGCACGCTGTACTGACCGGTTCACGAATTTCGTGGGAAGCTTTCTATGACACGCTGCTGTTGAAAGCCCCCGCCGGCTCGACCACCTGAGGCTCGCTGCGCTCCTCGCTCGCTCCGCTCGCTGCGGTGCTTACGTCGCCCAGGATAGATCGAGCCGGCGGCCCCTTCCAGTCCACCCAGACCGGAGAGCCACCCACCTCCCCATCTATGAGGAATCCTGCTAAAGTGACCATACCACGTTGCGAGTAAAAGCTGTTTCGCCGGATCAGTTTGCTGACTGCTACTTTGTCGATAT
>PXRK01000070.1 GCA_003021015.1 Halobacteriales archaeon QS_4_66_20
CCATACGAACAGCGCGAAGCCATCGAGACCGCGCGGCGGATGGGCTACTACGAGCACCCGCGCAACGCATCGCTCGAAACCGTCGCCGCGGAACTTGACCTCCCGTTGACGACGCTTCGTTACCGCCTCCGCCGCGCCGAAGCGTGGGCGACCGCGACTGCTCTCGACGGGTGTGGATTCGACTCGTCCATCGGGTCTGAACTCGAACGGACTGAGGAGCCGACCACACGTGGCGTTCCTGTAGAAGAGGACTGAGTGTCGTCCATCGTCTCCGGACGGCAATCGGCATCCAAAGCGTTTCGACTGTCCGTGCCTCGTCTCATATGGATTGCTGTGACTCTTTACCGCTGTGCTCTCGAGTCTCCCCGTCTCACCTCTCGAAACGCCCGGTCATTCGAGGCTGGCCGAAAACAATCACAGCAATCCGTATCAGCGTATCAGATCTCTCATTCGCTCGGGTTTGGGTATCTTGCCATTCTACAGAGTCACGTCCGACAGTATCAAAGCCAAGTTACGGTTTGTCAGGATAGCGCGGGCCGATAGCGGGACGGGTAGAGCACGGGCAGAAACTCCGGTCAACTTCGACAGAACTACTTTGGTTGAACCGATGGTGGAAACTGCAG
The DNA here is from genome assembly GCA_003021015.1 of Halobacteriales archaeon QS_4_66_20. Lineage (GTDB taxonomy): Archaea > Halobacteriota > Halobacteria > Halobacteriales > Haloarculaceae > Halovenus. The sequence continues at coordinate 624 of PXRK01000070.1, forward strand.
GGGCGGTAGCGTAGCTTGGACAGCGCGGGGGCTTCCGGAGCCTCAGGTCGCGGGTTCAAATCCCGTCCGCTCCGCTCTCATACTGTCGGACGTGAGTACGTGGAAAGTTCCACCGCGGAATCGTGCTGAAACGCGTGAATACACCGGTTTGGGTGTCTTGCCAGTCCACAGAGTCACGTCCGGGTGTATACAACGTCTGGATCGATCCCGCGCGACGCCGGGTACGTCGAGCGCGACGACGAAATGGAGGCGCTTGAGGGCTAGAGCAACTGACTGTGCGCGCCCACGAGCGCGCCCGAGAGGTCGATGTCCCGGACGGTGGCCTCGCGGTCGATGATCGAGTCCCGGAGATGGCTGTGTTCGACGGTCGAGCCGGGGAACACGATCGAGCGGTCCAGCGTCGAGTCGACGACCGTCGCACCCTCCATCACGTGGACGTTGTCGCCGATTTCGGCGTTCTCCACGGTGGCGTCGGCCGCGACGACTGACTGGCCGTCGAGCGCCCACGAGACGGCGTCGAGGTAGCTCTCGGGCGTGCCGATGTCGAACCACGCTTCCTCGAAGGTGAACGCGTGGATCGGCCGGTGGTCCTGGAGCCACTGGATGAACCAGCCGGGCTCGTCGGGGTTGTTGCCGCTGTCGAGGTACTCCTCGAAGCGAACGTCGCCCGCGGGGAACACGTAGCAGGCGATCGAGACCAGCGTCGAGGGCGGGTCGTCGGGCTTCTCCTGGAAGTCGACGACCTCGTCGCCGTCGAGGTCGACCAGGCCGTAGGAGCTGGCCCGCTTGCGGGAGCCGACGTCGTAGGCGGCGAGCGTCGCCGTCTCTTTCCCTTCGAAGAAGTCGACGAACGTCGCGAGGTCGAAGCTGATGAGGTTGTCGCCGGCGACGACCAGCAGGTCCGAGGAGTCGATCCCTTCGCGGTCGACGAGCTGGGCCAGTGCGCCGATGACGCCCAGCTTCTCGTCCTCGTCGATCGTCTCCTCGACGCTCAGCTTCGGTTTCTCGAACTCCGAGTCCGCGATGTGGCGCTCGAAGTCGTCGGCGAACCGCTCGTTGGTACTGACGTACACGTCATCGATGCGGTCGTCGGATTCGAGCTCGCCGAGAATCCGGTCGATGACGGTTCGTTCGCCGACCGGGAGCAGCATCTTCGGCCGGTTGCGGGTCACCGGCCACAGCCGGGTCGCGTACCCACCAGCCAGTACGACTGCGTGCATACTGAAACCAACGCGGGCAGGGGTAAATCCCTTTCCTTCCTCCGGGAACAAGAGCTTTGTCTGTCGCCGCGCTGCGTCCGGTATGCGAGAGACCAGTCGGACCACGCGCGAACGGATCACGGATCGGCTGCGCGGCGAGACGCTGTCGGCCGGCGCGCTCGCCCGCGAGTTCGAAATTCGGAGCGCCGAAGCGCTCGACCACGTCCAGCACATCGCCCGCTCGCTCGAGGACAGCGACGAGACGCTGCTCGTCGCACCGCCGGAGTGTCCCGACTGCGGGTTCGAGGAGTTCGACGACCTCGTCAACCGACCCAGCCGCTGCCCCGAGTGCAAAAGCGAGAACGTCGAGGAGCCCGCCTTCCGCGTCGAGTGACGCTCCCAAGCGTTCCGCGTCGAGTGATGCTCCCGAGCGTTCCGCGTCGAGTGACGCTTAGTAGCAGGCCTCGACGCGCTCGTCGTACAGCCGCTGCAGGCGGCAGGTCACCGGTCCGACGTCGAACGCCGTTTCGTCCACCAGTTCCACGGGCCGAATCTCCCAGGTGGAGTTCGTCACGAACACCTCGTCTGCTTCGCGGAGGCGCTCCGGGCCGTACCGGCCAGTCTCGAATGGCAGGTCCGCTTCCCCGGCCAGTTCCAGCACCAGCGTCCGGGTGACGCCGGGCAGCAGCGGCAGTTCCTCGGTCGGCGTCAGCAGCCGGCCGTCCTCGACGAAGAAGACGTTGCTGGTCGCCCCCTCGGTGAGGTACCCCTCCGCATCCCGCCGGAGCGCCTCGTCGTAGTCGGTGCCCCGGATCCGGAGCCGCGCGAGGATCCCGTCCAGGTAGTTGTGCGTCTTCGCGTCGGCCGGCACGGCGGCGTCGGGCACCGACTCGGCGTCGACCGTTGCGACTCGGGCTGGCCCGTCCCAGACGCGGTCGCCGTCGACGCCGCCGCGAGGGAGCGACGAGACGTAGACGACGACCGTCGGGTCGACAGCGTCGCCGGGAGTGAGTTTCCCAGGCTGGACGCCCCGCGTGACCGAGAGCTTTGCGTAGGCGTCGGCCAGGTCGTTCGCGGCGACGGTTTCCGCGACCCGCTCGCGTAGGTCGGCGGCCGGCGGGAGGGCGTCGGCGAACCCCAGCGTCTCGCAGGTCCGGCGCAGGCGGTCGGCGTGGGCCGCCCACTCGAACAGCGTGTCGCCGTACACCCGCAGCGTCTCGAACGCCGCGTCGCCGTACATGAACCCGCGGTCCCGGACGTTTACCGTCGCCTTCGACGCCGGCACGAGGTCGCCGTCGACGTGGTACTGCAGGTCGTCGTCCATCCTCACACTCCATCCCCGTCGGCGGTCCCGGCTGTCGGGGCCGTCGCGTACCGGTCGAGGAAGTTCGCGATGAGCTGTTTGCCTTCGCCGGTGAGGATGCTCTCGGGGTGGAACTGGACGCCGACGTGTGGCTTGTGGTCGTGGCGGACGCCGGGGGAGACGGCGAAGGGTTCGAACGTCGTCACGACCTCCGGTTGCATACCTCTAAGCAGGCCGACCGAGATTAACCGTTTTGCGGTCGCGGAAAGGGGTGTAACCTACAGCAAAATCGGGGCGCGCGAGGAGTATACACCCGGACGTGATTCATCTCAGTCATCTCGACACAAATCGGTACTGTCAGGGTCGATACTCGTTGACATCGTGTCCTAACGTGTCACAGAGTCACGTCCGGGTGTATATCTGAAGTGGAACGACCTGGGGACGTAGTGATGTCTCTGGGGGTTTCAAGTGGCGTTGGTGGCGAAAAATCGCCCCGCTGCAATCACATGTAGCCGAGGTCGCGCAGGCGCTCCATCAGGTCTTCTTTGTCCTGGGCGCGGCCCGCGCGCTCGGTCGTCGACTCGATGTCCTGGAGCCAGGCCGGCATCTCGTCGCTCTTTTCGGTGCTGATCTCGCTGCCCAGCGACCGGTAGCCGGCGAAGTATTTCGGCGAGACGGGCACATCCTCCCGTTCGACGCCCTCGGGGAGGTCCTCTGCACCCGTCGGGACGTAGCCGTCGTCGGGGTACTCCTCGACGGTCTCCGGGACGACGAAGTTCCAGAACGCCTCCCAGACGGCGCGTTCGTCGAACTGCAGGATCGGCTGGACGCGGTCGTGGGGCGGGTACAGGTCGGGGTCGTGGCGCGCCGAGAAGAACGTCTCGTCGGCGCGGGCCTCCTGTTCGTCCCACCGGACGCCCGAGATGACGCCGTCGACATCGTGCTCCTCGAGCGCCTCGTTCAGTGCGACCGTCTTCAGCAGGTGGTTCCCGACGTAGGTGTCAAGCAGGAACGGGAACGTATCCTCCTCGTACTCCAGGATCTCGCGGACGTGGTGCTGGTTGTGCTCGTTGAGTTCCGCGACCGGGATGTCGTCGCCCGGTTCGAGGCCGTGCTCCTCGACATACGCGCCGACGTCCTCGTTGCGGGCGTAGATCACCTCGAGGTCCCACTCCTCGGCCCAGCGGTCGACGAAGTCGTGGATGTCGTCGAAATGCTGGTAGTGGTCGATGAACACGACCGGCGGCACCTCGAGGCCGAACTCGCGTGCGACCTCGCGGACGAAGTACATCGTCAGCGTGGAATCCTTCCCGCCGGTCCACATCACGACGGGATTTTTGTACTGTTCGAGGCCCTCGCGTGTGACCTCGATCGCCTTCTCGATTTTGTCCTCGATACCCGGGTACGTCTCCGGCGATTCGCCCTCACCCGCGGTGTAATCCACGTCGAGGTACGCCGGGAAATCCTCCGATGACATTCTCCATATGACCAGAGGAGAATCAACAACAAGTACTTTTTGAGTGCGGCCAACTATCGCTCAGCCGAAACCCCGGAGTAGGTGGTCTCTACTGTAGGTTTGGTGTGAGACTGGCGTGCGGAGCGCAGCGAACGTGGATCGGTTCTGTAATATACACCCGGACGTGACTCTGTGACACGTCAGGACAGAATATCTACGAGTGTCGACCGTGAGACCTCTGATTTGTGTCGAGATGGCGTACCCGAATCACGTCCGGGTGTCCATTACCCACTCGGGTGAAGCGCGGCGGAGACGGAATGGTACGGGTGCGTACAATCCACGTTAGGTACATACGTCTCGCGCCGAAAAATCCGAGTATGACTGAAAAAGCGACGTTCGGCGGCGGTTGTTTCTGGTGTATCGAGGCGGCGTTCGAGGAACTCGACGGCGTCGAATCCGTCACCTCGGGGTACGCCGACGGACACGTCGACGACCCCTCCTACCGGGAGGTCTGTTCCGGCAACACCGGCCACGCAGAGGTCGTCCAGGTCGAGTACGACCCTGGCGTCGTCTCCTACGAGGCGCTGCTGGACGTGTTTTTCACGGTCCACGACCCGACACAGCGCAATCGCCAGGGACCGGACGTGGGCACCCAGTACCGCTCGATCATCCTCTATCACGACGGGCGGCAGCGCGAACTCGCCGCGGGGTACATCGACGCACTCGACGAGGAAGGCGGCTACGACGGCCCCGTCGTGACCGAGCTAGAGCCGCTGGAGCGGTTCTGGCGCGCCGAGGAGAAACACCAGAGCTACTTCGACAAAAACCCCAACGACGCCTACTGCCAGATGCACGCCCAGCCGAAAATCGAGAAAGTTCGCGAGAAGTTCCGCGAGAAGGTTACGCAGTCCTGATTCTCACTGCCCCATCAGGTCGACGAACAGCGCCTGCACGTCTGCAACCGTCACCTCACCGTCGTTCTGGCTGGCGAAGTCGAACTGCGCCGCGCGGTCCTGCACGGCCGCCGAGTCGAGGTTCTCGAACAGCGCCTGCACGTCCGTGACACTGAACTCGCCGTCACCGTCGACGTCGCGGTAGAGGCCGTCGCCGTTCAGGTCCTGGGGCGGCCCCTCGCCGATCCACGACGAGCCGCCATCGCCGTCCTCACTCACGAAGCTCACTGCCCGGGTCGAGAAGTGGTCGACCTCGATCGCCATCCACGGGCTGTTGCCCGGGCCTGCGTCCTCGTGCAGCTCGATTTCCTCGCCGTCGAGGTACACCGACACGTTGTCGATATCCTGGGACGCTTTCAGCGCCTGCTGCTGCAGGTAGAAGGTTACGTTCTCGGCGTGGCTCTCGACGGTGATCTCGAGCGTGGAGTTCTCCTCGGTGTCGACGGCGAGTTCGACGCTCGTGTTGTCGGCGTACTGCTCTTCGACGCGGATCTTGCCCGCGAGACTGTTCGGCTCGGTCTGGTTCGCATCGAGCGCGGTCGTGTTCCGGAACGCCGCGAGGTCGCCGTCGCCGTCACCGTCGCCGTCGAGGATCTCGATCTCCGCAGTTTCGTTGTCCCCGCCGGCGTAGACGCCGTGCGTGTAGTTGCCCGGCTCGACCGGTTGCGTGTTGAACTCGAAGCTGACGTTCGTGCTCTCGCCAGCGTCGAGGTTGACGCCGGTGGCACGCTTCACCGAGTCGTTGATCTTGTACTTGACCGGGCCGGCCGCCTGCCCGTCACCGGTGTTCGTGATCGTCGCGTTGACATCGATCCATTCGCCCTGGCTGGCATTCTCCGGCGCCGTCAGATTCGAGACCTCGAACGACCGGTCGGGAGCACCGCCGCGGTCGCCTTCCTCGATTTCGATCTCCGCGGCAGCACTGCTGTCACCGGCGTGGACGCCGTGGGTGTAGCTGCCCGCCTCGATGCCGTTGGTCCGCAGTTCGAAGGTGACCGACGTTTCCTCGCCGGGGTCGAGGTGGACCCGCTCGGTGCCGCGTGGAGACTCATCGAAGCGGTACTGCACCTGGCCGCTGGCCGCCTCGTCGCCCGTGTTGTTCACTGTCGCCTCGACCTCGACGACATCACCCTGTGTGGCGTTCGGCGGCGCGTCCAGGTCCGACAGTTCCACGCCGTCCATCGACGGCGGGCCCTGCTCCCCGATTGCGTCGCCAGCGCCGACGGCGGCCGGCACCGCCACGCTGGCCGCCGGGACTGCTGTTACCAGTACGACTCCCAGTAGGATCGCGCCGATCGTGTTCACTCGCATCCTGGACGATACGACGACTGTAATCAGCATATAAAGATTACATACTCATCCCAAATAAACTCCAATTAAGTCGATTTAATCGGTATCCAAACCGTCCGTCATTCTGCGAATTGCTGCTATCAGGTACGATACTGGCAGGAGAGGCCACCGAAAGGAGGGTGACGGCCTCCGGAGCGAGCGAGGAGCGATCAGCGGGCTGTAGCGGGGAGCCCCCGGCCATGGGACTGCATCGGAGCCAAAACGGAGCCGGTGCAGGGGCCGCCGTGGACCGGCCTGGGATCGGGGGACGTTGAATGGTCGCTCCGACTCCCCTTTGGGGGACGCAAAGCGCGGGAGTCAACCGGGAATTACGCAGTCGAGCGCCCGAGCGCGCCGAGCGTGCCGACGAGGGCGAGGAGCGCGCCGAGAGCGACGGCGATGCCGAGCAGCGCTTCGCCACTGGAGAAGGTTCCGAACTCGGTCAGCAGGCGATGCACGAGCAGGCCCAGGTACATGGCGCCGAGCACGATCGCCGACTCGGCGACCGCGTGGGAGTGTGGGTGGCCCGAACGCGTCCCGAGCGCGTACACGCCGATGAGGATGCCGCTCACGACCGCGCCGGCCCCGAACGCGTACAGCATCTCGGTCGTCCCGCCGCCCAGAAACGAGACCACGAACGCCGCCGTCAGGAACGCGATCAGCGCGACGAAGACGGGCAAGATGCGCCTGTCTCGCAGTAGAGCTGTGACCATGGCAATCTCTTGGCCCCCTCTACTGTCTCGCCCGTTATAACGGTTTACAAAACGCGTCGCCGGCGGGCCCGGAGCCGCCCACAGGAGCGCGACGCAGAGAGGAGACGGCGGTTTCTGGCACCCTCCGGAGCCACCGCGCTCAGTCGTCTATTTCGGACGGAATCTCGATCCGCGCGCCGGCGGTGACGCCGGTTTCGTTGGCCCACCCCCGCGGCACTTCGAGGACGAACTTGCCGCGCCCGTCGTAGGAGTCGCCGTCGACCGGCGCGTGGTGGATGGTGGTGATCCGCCCGTCGCTGTCGGCGAAGATGATGTCCAGCGCGAACGACATGTTGCGCATCACGTAGGTGTGGCTGCCCTCGCTGCCGTGGACGAACAGCATCCCCTCGCCGAACTCGAGGGAGTCGGTGCGGCTCAGGCCCACCCGGCGTTTGTCGCGGGTGTCGGCGACCCGGACGTCAACCGTCGCCAGCGGGTCGCCGTCCTCGCCGTAGACGGTGACGTTCGTCCGCTCGTACTCGCCGGTGTCGACAAACAGCAGCGGGGGGTTGAACAGGAACCAGACGAGGCCGGCCAGCGGGACGACGACGACCCCGAGTGCCAGCCGCTGTCGCATACCGGACCCAACAGTCGCGGGCCGGTAAGCGTTCCGGGAGAGACAGAAACTGTTATTCCTCGGCGACGACTTGCACGAACTGCCGGGTTCGTGGTCTAGCTGGTTATGACGCGGCCCTTACAAGGCCGAGATCGGCGGTTCGAACCCGCCCGAACCCATCTTGCTGCTGCGAACACTCGTGAGCAGCAGCATGATAACGTGAGGGTGCGGTTCGAACCCTACCAGTCGCGCGCAGCGAAGCGAGCACGTCTGGTTTCGGTTCGAACCCGCCCGAACCCATACCTGCGAAGGATCACGTGATCGAGTAGGCAGCGCCGGCGATCAGCGCCAGGACGCCGATGACGGCGGCGATCGCGAGGTAGCTGATCGCGCGCGGCTCGTCGAACACGTGCATGTACCAGCCCGCGACGCTGACGGCCTTGATCGTCGACAGCAGCAGCATGACGCCCATAATCGGGACGTAGAACTCCTCAAGGAGCCCCGTGAACTCCAGGGCCGCCTGCATCGTCGACAGGACCATCAGTACGCCGAAGATTGCCGTGTAGAGTTTGATTGATGCCATTGTATCGCCTACAGGATGTAAAACAGCGGGAACAGGAACAGCCACACGATGTCCACGAAGTGCCAGTACAGCCCGAAGTACTCGATCGTCCGGGCCTCGTCCTCGCCCTGGTAGGCGCCGGTGTAGCTGCGCACCATCAGGAACAGCATGAGCATCATGCCGATCACGACGTGGGCCGCGTGCAGGCCCGTCGTCAGGTAGAACGTCGAGGACATGATGTCCGCGTTGAACGTCCAGCCCTGGTGGAAGTACAGGTCGACCCACTCGATGCCCTTGTTCAGCAGGAACAGGCAGGCGCCGAGGAACGTCGTCCCGATGAACCCGAGCGTCAGCTTCCGGTTCTCGACAGACAGCGGACCGATCTCGGTGGTGCCGACGCCACGGCGGGCGAACACCAGCGCCAGCACGACCGTGAAGCTGCTGGCCAGCAGGATGTACGTGTTCAGCAGGCCCGGCCAGACCGGGTGGTGTTCGAGCCCGCCGACCTCGTGGGCGACGTGCCACCAGTCCTGCCAGCCGAACTCGAAGCGCGTGAACACGTACGAGCCGATGAACGCGCCGAACAGGATGATGTCCGACCCGAGGAACGTCCACATCCCGAGCTTCGTGTTCTCGACCTCGCCGAACGGCCACTGGGCCGAACTCGTCGGCTCGGGCACGTAGAACGACTCGAAGCCCAGGCGCACGAGCGTGTACACGCCCAGCACGGCGCCGGCGAGCGCGAGCCAGAAGTACGTGGGCGCGCTCTCGAGCCCGGTGATGATCCCCTGCGTGACGTGGAACAGCGCGATGAACACTGCCAGGAGGAGGAACGACGCCGAGAGGAACGCGCCGTGAAGCACAGTGAACCCGTCGCGCCTGGCGCCGACCGCGCCGACAAAGTAGACGAACGCCGGCAGCGCGAACAGGAACGGCCAGACGAACATCGACGGCGAGAGCCCGGAGAGCCCGATCCCGGCCAGCAGCGCGGAGCTACCGGCGAACACCGGCCACCAGCTCGCGTGGTCGGGGTGGGGCTCACCGTGGTCGGCGGCCGCCGTCACCTGACCGCCATCGGGCGTCGCCTCCTCGCCTTCGACGCCGCCGTCGGTCGCCTCCGGACCCTCCAGGAACCGGAGCGACCCGGACGTGAACGACGGCGTCCCGGGGAAGTTCTCCGTCGGCGGCGGCGACGGCACCGCCCACTCGGTCGACCCGGTGTACGCCCACGGGCTGTCGTCGACGACCCGGTCGCTGTAGAGGCTCATGAACAGGTTGTAGATCATAATGACGAACGACGCCGCGAACAGGACGGCGCCGACCGAGGCGACGCGGTGCCAGAACGTGAAGCCGGCGCTGTACTCGAACATCCGCCGGGGCGTTTCCCAGACGACGAACATCGGGAAGTACAGCAGGTTGAAGCCCACGAAGGCCACGACGAAGTGGATCTTCCCGAGGAACTCGTTGTACATCTTCCCGGTGATCTTCGGGTACCAGTAGTACAGCGCGCCGATCAGCGCGACGGCGCCCGACGCCATCACGTAGTGGAAGTGTGCGACCACCCAGTAGGTGCCACGGAACGAGTAGTCGAGCACGATCGCGCCGAGGAACACGCCGGTGATCCCGCCGACGATGAAGATCAGCAGCGCGCCGAGCACGAACAGGAACGGCGTCTTCCAGCGGACCCGCCCCTTGATCATCGTGTAGATCAGCGCGAACACCATCAGGTCGAACGGCAACGAGATCCCGATGGTCGTCACCATCATGATCGTCTTGATGGGGAGGTTGATCGTCGTCAGGAACATGTGGTGCATCCAGACGATGAAGCTCTGGATCGCCACCAGCGCCATCGCGATGACGAACCACTTGCGGCCCACGAGGCGGCGCCCGGAGAACGTCTGAACGATCTCGGCCATCGCCCCCAGGGCGGGGAAGAAGACGATGTACACCTCCGGATGGCCGAAGAACCAGAACAGGTGTGTCCACAGCAGGCTGCCACCGCTGCTGGGGTTGCCGTCGACGTCGGCGAAGTAGGAGGTGTGCAGCAGGTGGTCGGAGCTGAGGATCACGAGCGCGCCCAGCAGCGCGGCGAACGCGAACAGCATCATCCACACGGTGAGGAGGATCGACATGCTGAACAGCGGGATGTCGCGCATCCGCAGCCCCTCGGCGCGCATCCGGTAGATCGTCGTCAGGAAGTTGACCGACCCGATCGTCACCGACCCGGTGAACATCACCAGCGCCAGGATCGCCGCGAACGACCCGACGTGGCCGTAGTTGGGGATGAACGCAGGTGCGTTCAGCGGGGCGTACATCGTCCAGCCGCCCATGAACGTCGCGCCCTGGAAGAAGGAGATGCCGAACAGAACCCCCGAGAACAGGTAGAGCCAGTAGCTCATCGCGTTCAGCCGCGGGAACGCGAGATCGTCAGCCCCGATCTGCAGGGGGACGACGTAGTTCGCGAAGCCGAACGCGAACGGCGAGAGGAACCAGAACACCATCAGGAACCCGTGCGAGGTCGCGACCTGGTAGTACCCGCCCGGATCGAGCACGGTCGCGCCGGGCGCCCACATCTGGGCGCGGATCAAAAGCGCCAGGATCCCGGCCATCACGAGGAAGAACATCGACGTGATGAGATACAGGACGCCGATGTCCTTGTGGTTGGTCGTCACCAGCCAACGCTTGATGTTGGATTTCGGCGGCAGGTGTCCGTTCTCGCCCATCAGCCGCTCACCTCCGCTTTCTCAGCCTCGGAGCTGTCGTACCAGTCGTTGAATTCCTCGGGTTCCATGACGATCACTTCCTCTCCCCGCATGCTGGAGTGGCCCACACCACACAGTTCGTAACAGATCGCCTCGTAGGTTCCGGTTTCCTCCGCCTGGAACCAGGCCTCGTTGTACTGGTTCGGGATCGCGTCGGCTTTCACCCGTAACTCGCGTATCCCGAAGTTGTGCATCACGTCCTGAGAGGTCACGTTCACCAGTATGGGCCGGTCTTTCGGGATGCGGAGCTCCTCGGTCGTCGTGCCGTCCGGGTACACGTAGGTGAACCGGAACTGCTCGGCGACGACCTGAATCTCCAGCGGATCCTCCGTGTCCTCGCCGTCGTACAGCTGGTTCGTGTCCTCGACGTACAGGAATAGCGAGTACGCGTACACGATCAGCCCGAGTACGATCACCGCGCTGATCGTGAACGAGACGAACAGTTTCTTCCCGCCGCCTTTACCTGACCCCGTCGGGATCTCGCCCACCTGGGGCCGCGCGACACCGTCGCCGTCCTCCTCGGGTGGCGTCTCCTCGACGTCGTACCGGCCTTCCGCGTCCGGGTCACTCGCCCGGTACTTGTACGCGTTGTAGACCGTATACGAGATGACGACGACGCCGACGAGCGTCCCAAGCACCAGGAACACCAGGTAAAGGTTGTCGAAAACGTCAGCCGGCGTCCGGGAGACTTGGGCGAATGCCGCGTGCCGGAGCAGTGCTGAACCGGGAGTCATCATTCTTGTCGGGGTTACGACCACCTGCTATTAGGCATTTCGATAAACCGTGATACGACGGGTGCTGAGCGCGGTGCAGCCGGATCGCTCCGGAACAACCTTTATGCTTCGCCGGTCAAACGTTGTATGGACCTTTTCGACGCGACCTGGACCGATGCGGCCGTGGCCGACACCGCGCTCGCGGTCCTGCCGGTCGGGAGCACAGAACAGCACGGCCCGCACGCGCCGCTGGGGACCGACGTCGTGACTGCACAAGCGGTCGCGAGCGCGGGCGTCGATCGCTACGACGGTGATCCGGCGCTCGCACCGGCGATCCCGGTCGGCGTCGCCGCCGAACATCGCCAGTTCACAGGGACGCTGTGGGTCTCCGAACCGACGTTCCGGGCGTACGTCCGGGAGACGATCGAGAGCCTCGCGAGCCACGGCTGGGACCGCGTCGTCGTGGTCAACGGCCACGGGGGGAACATCGACGCCCTCCGGGAGCTGTGTGGGACGCTCACCCGCGAGGAGACCGCCTACGCAGTGCCGTTTACCTGGTTCGACGCCGTCGACCTCGCGGCGTTCGACACGGCGATGGGCCACGGCGGCCCGGCGGAGACGAGCCTCGTCCGGCACGTCCGGTCGGAGCTCGTGGCGGCCGACCGCCTCGACGACGCGGCGGCCGGTGCCGCGGCGGGCTGGGGCGACTGGCAGTCCGGCACGAACCTCGCGTACGACAGCGCCGAGTTCACCGACAACGGCGTCGTCGGCGACCCGCGCGCGAGTTCGGCGGAGCTGGGCGAGCAGCTGCTCGGGGCGGCAGCCGACGCGCTCGCGGAGCTACTCGGCGCTGTCAAAACGCGGGACGTCTCGCGGCCGCCACACCGATGATAGTGATTATTGTGACTGTTTACCGGATCAATCGCATGCAGTCGTGCGGTCGATCCCGGAACGACTCACAATAATCACTATGAGTCAGGCTTCGGCAGTTTCGGCCTCGGCGTCAGCGTCAGCGTCGTCCTCGTCTGCTTCCTCCAGGGCGCTGCGGAGCTGCGGGACCGTGCTGGTCAGCTCCCCGACCTGCTCGTGGGCCACCTCGATCTCCTCGATCAGCTCCGCCACTGCGTCGATCTCCTCGGCGAGTTCCTCGCCGTCCTCGAACGCGTCGGCCTTCTCGCCCATCGTATACCACTTCTTGGCGTCGCGCAGGTGCTCGCTCGCGTCGCCCACGCCCAGCGCCGAGTGGAGTCCGTTGAGGGCCCCGAGCGTGTTGTCTGCGTCGGTCTCCCAGATGTCGTCTGCGTCGGGGAGCGCGTTGCGTGCTTTGGCGAGCGACGACTCCACGTCCTCGCGCATCTCGGAGGCCGCTTCGGTGAAGAGATCGTCGTCGTCCAGTGTCGTCTGTGACATACGGGACTGTTGGCTGCCCGAGGGGTTAAATGGCCGCCGGAAAGTGAAAGTGAAATCCCGAGGACGCGACGCGACCCGGTCGGCAGCACCGGATTGGTGATCTGCGACACTGCGGACCGATCCTGCTGATACTGTCGGACGTGATACTGGTGGCTGTATGAGCACGTGGAGAGTTCCACCCCGGAATCGTGCTGAAACGCGTGAATACACCGGTTTGGGTGTCCTGCCATTCCACAGAGTCACGTCCGACAGTACGAGGAGTTACCTCCGTTGTGTACTAATCGTGGTACGTTCGCCCCCGGTACCGGTCAACTAACCGGCCATAGCCGCCTCCTAAGGGAGTGTTTTTTGAGTCAGAATCGAATTAAGAATTAACAGTTTGCCGACACAGACCGGGGAGTACTAGTACCTGGTCGCCCCACAGTACTGTATGAGCTACCGGACACTCGATGACCTGTCGGACGGCCAAACGGTGCTGGCGCGGGTCGACCTCAACTCGCCCGTCTCCGTCGGGGTCATCGAGGACAACCGACGGTTTTCGCGACACACGAATACGGTGCGCGAACTGCTCGACCGCGACCACGCCGTGGCGCTTTTGGCCCACCAGGGGCGTCCCGGCCGTGACACGTTCCTGCCGCTGAACCAGCACGCCGAGATCATCGCCGAGCACCTCGACCACCACGTCGAGCACGTGCCGGGGACCTACGACCGGACCGCCCTGGACGCGATCCAGGACCTGGAGGGCGGCGAGGTGATTCTGCTGGAGAACGTCCGGATGACCGATGACGAACTGCCCGAGCGCCCCCCCGAGGACCACGCCGACAGCGGGTTCGTCCAGACGCTGGCCTCCCGGTTCGACGCGTACGTCGGCGATGCTTACTCGACGGCCCACCGCAAACACGCCTCCATCGTCGGCTTCCCGCTGGAGATGGACGCCTACGCCGGGCGGGTGATGCAGACCGAATTCGAGGCCAACTCCGCCATCGCCACCCGCGAGTTCGACGGCGAGGTGACAATGGTCGCGGGCGGGACGAAGGCGACCGACGTCATCGAGGTGATGACCGCCCTCAAGGATCGGGTGGACAACTTCCTGCTGGGCGGCGTCGTCGGCGAGCTCTTCTTGCGCGCGGTCGGCTACGACGTGGGCCGGGACATCGACGAGGACGACCTCTACGAGAGCCAGTGGCGGGCCAACCGCGACCGGATCAACTCCCTGATCGAGAGCCACCCCAGCGACCTCGTGTTCCCGACCGACCTCGCGTACGCCGACGGCACCGACGAGCGCGCGGAGGTCACCGTCGCCGACGTCAAGAACAAGGACCACGACTACCTCGACATCGGGACCGACACCGCCGAGCAGTTCGCCGACATCGCGGCCAACTCCGAGGCCGTCTTCGTGAAGGGGGCGCTGGGCCTGTTCGAGGACGAGCGGTTCAGCCTCGGCACCGTGCGCGTGCTCGATGCGCTCGCACGCAGCGACTGCTTCTCGGTCGTCGGCGGCGGCGACACCTCCCGCGCTATCGAGATGTACGGGATGGACGAGGCCGACTTCTCGCACGTCTCGATTGCGGGCGGCGCGTACATCAACGCCCTTACCGGGACCTCGCTGCCGGGCGTCGACATCCTCCGACAGAGCGTCGAACTCCGGGCCTGACGGAGCCGGCAGTTGCTGCGTCACGTTTCCGACTGAACAAGGAGAGAGTGGAACGGTTGTGAGTGCTTCGAACAGCGCCAGCCGGCGTCGACCGGCGGTGGTTCAGACAGGTGGAAGGGTCGGAACGACCGGCGGGCAGACGTTCGAAGCTGTGCGGCCACACCGTCCGGGTGCCGACAGTCGGACCGGCGGGAGGGCGTCTTGCCGCCAGTGGTCTGGAGGGGTGCTCGATGCGTTCGTGCCCTCCCCCGGCTGTCGGGACGGCGGCCAGTTTGACCGTCACCCCGACGACCCGGTGCCGCGGGCGTCGATGGGAGTCCGTATCTGGATGCACTCGATGGTGCCCGCGTACGGGTGGCCTGCACGTGAACGTATGGCACCGAGCCACATAAATATGGTGGTGGATGGCAACGGTTGGTATTGAGAGGTATCAAGTAACGCGTGATGTGTTCGATGGGTGAGCGGGCGGATCGAGCCGCTCGACGGCGTGCTCGCGGCGCCGCTGACGGAGCGAAACGGAACAAAACCAGCAACGGTTCACGACGGTGCAGCGGGCGCCCCGGTCAGGCGCTCCGGCTCTCGCGGGCCTTCGGTCGCAGTTTGCCGTAGCCGCACTTGCGACACTCGGTGGCCCGCTCCGGGTTGCGGGCGTTACAGCGCATGCAGATCTGCGTTGTGAAGATCCGGTCTTCCGCCTTATCGAACGTAGCCATACCCGCGCTTTATCGTCGCGCGGTTTAAGCGTTTCCGATACTGTACACCCGGACGTGACTCTGTGACACGTCAGGACAGGTTATCTACGAGTATCGACCGTGAGACCCCTGATTTCGGGCCCGTCGCTGGGCACGATTGCCGCCGGAAGCGACTCCTGCGACCGGAAGCCCCCTGTCGCGGTACCGAAAAATAATAAGAAAATCTGTATTTTCCGGATAAGATAAGATATAGTGTGATTATCCATACGGGGAGATCGTATCACAGAAACCGGGAGAAGACGAACAGAGGGTGCCACAGGGACCACACCGGGCTGTGAGTCGTTCTCGAGGTAGACTTTGGGTTATTGTCGCCGGTACTGCCGTTCGACGGCTCCAGCAGTGTTCTGGCTCACGTGTCAGCAGGATCATCGGCCAGCGAACCTCAATCGCCATTGGATCGCATTTTTCGGACAGAATACTGCCAGGACGGGGTGTCGACTGCGGACCTGTGTCGACGGGTCGACCAGCCGGCCTCTTCGCCGATCGAGAGCGTCGATCGGGACCAACATATAAATTCAGTATGATATATATTTTTCTGAAATTACTGGGCTTGGGGTCGATCGGTCGGAGCACACGAGTGGGGATTCTCATAGTGATTGTTGTGAGTATTTTTGGACCCGTATCGTCGTACCGCCGGTTTCACGGGCTGAGACGGACTATGACAAATCGACGGCGGTAACGAGTCACAACAATCACTATCAGCTCCGCAGATCGACGGCGCAGCGGGTCAACATATATTAGTCGGCCACGGGTACGGGGACGCAGGGGTCACGGATATGTCATCGACAGACGACGGCGCGGGCGGGGGGGACGACCATTGTTGCAAGGTCGGGCGCGTCGCGGACGACCACGGCCTGTCGCCGGGCGTGGGTGACGACGTCAACGAGTACCTCGCCGCCCGGTGGCGTGGCGACGATGGGTACCCCGAGACGAGCCTCGCGGACCTCGTCGAGTGGTTCGACCGCCGCGTCATGCTGACCGTCTACCGGGCGAACGACCGGCTGGCGAGCGACAGCCGCCTGGCCGCGGAGTACGACACCCTCCAGAGCGACGACGGGGTCGACCGGTCGCTGCTCGTCGACGACCTGGCGGAGGACGGCATCGATGGCGACGCGCTGTGCGAGGACTTCGTCTCGGTCGCCACGATGTACCGGCACCTGACGGACTGCCTCGGCGTGAGCAAACCCGATGACGGCAAGCGCAGCGACTCGGACTGGGAGGCAGACAAGATCGCGTACGCAGTCGAGACTGCGCGGGAGAACATCGCCGACGCGCTCCAGTCCTGGGAGAACAAGGGCACAGTCCCTTACGCTACCGACGCGACGATCGACGTCCGCGTCACACTGGAGTGTCCGGTGTGTCACAGGCAGGTCAGTGTCGAGCGCGCCCGCGAACGCGGGTACGTCTGCGAGACACACATGACCGAGGAGGCTGGCCCACCGGACCGCCACGAGGAGTGATAGTGATTGTTGTGACTCGTTACCGCTACGGTGTCACAGTTCGTGCGTCACAGCCCGGCAAACGCCCGATATGACGAGGCAGTCCCGAAAATAGTCACGTCCGACAGTATCATTACCCGGAGGGTGCAACGCCGGACTGGTATGTGGCGGCTGGAGATCGACAACATCGCGGGGATCCGATCGGGGACGGCCGCGCTCGACCCGGGGCTGAACGTGGTACAGGCCTCCAACTTCCAGGGCAAGTCGAGTTTCGCGGCCGCGATCCGGACCGTTCTCGGGGCGACGGGGCAGTACGACGCCCCGCCGCTCACCGAGGGCGCCGAGTCGGGATCGGTGACGCTCACGACCGACGACGACAGCTACGAGGTGACTCTGGAGCGGGCGCCCGACGGGACGGTCACGCAGTCGGGCACGCCGTATCTCACGGACGAGACCGACCAGGTCTGTGCGCGGCTGTTCGCCTTGCTCGACGAGGACAACCCGATCCGGATCGCCGTCCGCGACGGCGCGGACCTGACGCCGCTCCTGCAGGCCCCGCTCGACATCGCGGACGTCGACAGACGGATCGACGCGCTCCAGACGGAGCGGCGCGACCTCGAGGCGGAACTCTCCCGCACCGAGCAAGTCACCGAGCGCATCCCCGCCGTCCAGGAGTCGGTGACCCAGCTTGAAGCCGAACTCGAGGAGCTGCGTTCGCGACGGGAAGTGCTGGAAGCGGAGGCCGAGCGCAACGACGACGACCTGGCTGACGAAGTCGTCGAGAAACGGAGCACCCTGGAGGAGTACGAGCGCCACATCGAGCGAACGGAAGCCAGCATCGAGCGCAAGCGCGAGCGCCTCACCGAGAAAGAGGCGGAGCTCGACCAGCTCGAAGTGCCGGCGGTAGACGACGATGCCGACGTGACGGCCAAGCGCGAGCGCATCGACGAACTCGAACGGAAGATCGACCTCCTGACGCGCGTCTCGCAGGTCTCCCGGGAGATCCTCGAGGAGGGCGAGCTGGACCTGATCACGACGGTGGACCGCTCGCTGGCCGGCGACGAGGTCGAGTGCTGGACCTGCGGCCAGCTGACAGGCGTCGACCGGATGGAACGGCGGATCGACGCGCTCCGCTCGGAGCTGGCGAGCCAGCGCGAGCGCAAGGAGACGCTCGCGGAGGAGGTCGAACGCCACGCCGCCAGACAGCGCGAGGCCGAGCGCAAGCAGCGCGAGGCCGAGTCGCTCCGCGAGGAGGCAAAGCGGCTGCGGCTAGACGTCGAGGAGTCGGCGGCGGAGCTCGAACAGCTCGAGGAGAAGCGTGACGCGCTCGGGGGGGAGCTGGCGGAGCTCGAATCCGCGCTCGACGAGCAGGAGGCGGCGGTCGAGGAGGAGCTCACCGACGTGACCGTCCGCATCAAGGGGTGTGAGCGCCGGCTCTCTGAGAAACGCCAGGAGCTCGCCGACCTCGAGGACGAGCGGGAGGACCTCGCGGCCCTGCGCGAGCGACGGGAGGAGCTCGACGCGGAACTCACGGCGCTGCGAAACCGCAAGCGGGACGCCCAGACGGAGCTGGTGGCCCAGTTCGACGAGGCGATGGCCGCGGTCCTGGAGCGGTTTGCGCCCGGATTTGGCGGCGCCCACCTCCGGCTGCAGACCGGCCCCGACGGCGACGTCGAACGGATCGACCTGGTGATCGCCCGCGAGGGCCGGGAGACGACCGTCGACGCGCTCAGCGAGGGCGAGGTCGAACTCGTCGGCGTCGCCCTCGTGCTGGCCGGCTACCGGGCGTTCGATGTCGACGAACGCGTCCCGGCGGTCGTCGTCGACGGCATCGGCCAGCTCGCCGCCGAACACCTCCACAACCTTGCTGAATACCTCCAGGACACTGGCGAATATCTCGTCACGACCGCCTACCCCGAGGTCGGGTCGTTCGACGGCCGAACGATCAGCCCCGACGAGTGGGAGGTCGTCTCCGACGACGCGGCGACGCCGACTGACTGACCTGTCCGATTGTCCGCGACATTCGTGCCGACGATCGGCGCGAGCCGCCCCTCTGAAATAAGGTTACCTCTTTTCACAATGCGTCTACATCGCTCGGCGGTCGAGCCGTTTCGTTCGATCGCGTTCGGTAGAGCGGAACGGGACTGGAAAACGACGGGCAGACGGCAGCAGTCGTCGCCGGGAGCGCGACGGGCAGTTATACTGGTGGCTGTAAGTACATGAAAACTCGAATTGAGAATCCAGGCGGAACGGGTCTGTATCCGCAGATAGCAGAGACTGGCGAGTAAAAGAATTACAGCCACCAGTATTACTCGTACTGGAACTCGAGTTTGATCTCGTTGGCGGCGCCCATAACGAGGTCGGCGAGGTCATCGGGGTCGACGCGGTGGGGGGAGCCGGAGACGCTGAGGCCGCCGAACACGTCGCCGTCGGGCGTCAGAACCGGTGCGCCGACCGCCCGGACACCCTCCCAGCTCTCGCCTTCGTTGATCGCATAGCCGCGCTCGCGGACCCGTTCGAGCGCCGCGTCGAGTTCCGCGCGGTCGGTGATGGTCTCGTCAGTCTGGGCGGGCAGGCCGTGCCGGTCGACGAGAGCGTCGACGCGATCCCCGGGGAACTGCGCCAGCATGGCCTTGCCGGCAGCGACGGAGTGCATCGGGATCCGGACGCCGACCCGGGAGTCGGTCGGCACGCTGTGACGGCCGGTCGACCGGTAGACGTACACAGCCTCGTCGTGTTCTGGCGCCAGGAACTGGGCCCGTATCTCGCTCTCGTCTGCGAGCTCTTCGACCTTCTCCTTGATGAAGGGGTACTCGTCCCAGGGTTGTTTTGCCGCCTGGCCGAGCTGGAGAAACCGGAGCCCGAGGTGGTACGTGCCGTCGCGCTTGAGGATATACCCCCGGTCGTGGAGCGTCCGCAGGTGGGCGTGGGCTGTGCTCTTTGCGATCTCCAACTGGTCTGCGACCTCTGTGACGCCCGCTCCGTCCTGGCTTCCGAGCACCTCGATGACCGAGAGCAGCCTGTCGCCGGTACTCAACCCGCCCCCGGTGGCTGCGTCTTCCCTCATGGGGTTTGTCTGTGACCGACCCGACATAAACGTTCGGAAATGTCGAACAGAGTAGTCATGGAAGGTCGAACGGGCACCGTTAACTTAGCGAAAGAGATGGGAAGGTTCGGCTCTTAGTAGAGCTGATGCAACTGAACCTTCCCGAGTTAGCAGAGGTACTGGAGGAAATT
>PXRK01000071.1 GCA_003021015.1 Halobacteriales archaeon QS_4_66_20
ATATCGACAAAGTAGCAGTCAGCAAACTGATCCGGCGAAACAGCTTTTACTCGCAACGTGGTATGGTCACTTTAGCAGGATTCCTCATAGATGGGGAGGCTCGTGGCTCTCGTTTGGGTGGACTGAAAGGGGCCGCTGGGTCGATCCCTCCCGGCCGCAGTAAGCACCGCAGCGTAGCGAGGAGCGCAACAAGGCCCGGAGGGTCGAGCGAGCGGGGGCTTTCAGCAGCACAGTTGTTGCGGTAGCTGGGACGTTGTTACCTAGCGAGCCAGCAGAACCACCAACCACCACGCCGCACACTCACACACCGACTCACAGTTCGAAGCCCTTTAGTTCACAGTCCTGAAAGCATCGACAACTCGCTGGAGACGGGCACCAGCGGGCACCTGTCGTCGCGACGGTCGACGCGGACCGTCGCCGATACAGGACGGGATGTGAACCGCGCCAGTGCGCCGGTTTGAACCACGCAACGCCCGTGGTGATCGAACATGGCACGAAGCTTCTACTCACACATCCGGGACGCCTGGAAGGACCCGGACGACGGACAGCTCGCGGAACTGCAGTGGCAACGGATGCAAGACTGGCGCCAGCAGGGCGCCATCGAGCGGATCGACCGCCCGACGCGGCTCGACCGCGCGCGCTCGCTGGGCTACAAGGCCAAGCAGGGCGTCGTGGTCGCCCGTGTCAGCGTCCGCAAAGGCGGCGCCCGCAAGAAGCGGTTCACCGCCGGCCGGCGGTCGAAGCGCCAGGGCGTCACCCGCATCACGCGCCGGAAGAACATCCAGCGCGTCGCCGAGGAACGCGCCGCCCGCAAGTACCCCAACCTCCGGGTGCTCAACTCCTACTGGGTCGGCGAGGACGGCAGCCAGAAGTGGCACGAAATCATCATGGTGGACCCGAACCACCCCGCGATCCGAAACGACGACGACCTCGACTGGATCTGCGACGATGCCCACAAGAACCGGGCGCTGCGCGGCCTCACCAGCGCCGGCCAGGGGAACCGCGGCCTCACCTCGAAGGGCAAGGGCACCGAGCACACCCGGCCGAGCATCCGCGGCGACCGCGGGCGCGGCAAATAAAGGCGCGACCGTATCACGCTCGACCGGGTGCTGGCCGTGATCGAGTCCTCCGAGGACGACGTCCCGGTCGAAGCGACCGTGGACGAGTGACCCGCCATCACTCGCGGAACTGCTGGATCCGGTGGCGGACGCGGCGCCTGACGCCACTCGCGGCCTGCCGGAAGCTGATCCGCCAGGGGGTGCGTTTCCCCTCGACTGCGGTCCGGCCGTCAGCGATAGCGTCGAGGATGGCGTCGGCGGTCGGCTCGGAGGCGTCGACGCGGGTGTACGCCTGGCCGACCATCTCGCAGATGTGGGCGTCGCTGCCGCCGGTCATCGGGAGCCCCTGGCGCTCGGCGTACCGGCGCGCCTGGCGGTTCGACCGCCCGGTGAGCAGCCGCGAGTTGTACACCTCGATGGCGTCGGCGATCGCGAGTTCGCTCCGGGAGATGTTCGCCAGGACGCCGCTGCGGGACTCCTGGAACGGGTGGGGGACGATCGCGATTCCTCCGAGGTCGTGGATCCGCTCGACGGTGGCGGCAAAGGGCCGCTCCGGCGGGACGAGTTCCTCGACGCCCAGCGCGAGCACGTGGCCCGCGGCGCTGGAGACCTCCATCCCGGGGATCGCGATCAGGTCGTGCTCGCGCGCCCGCTCGACGGCCGCGAGGCTCGCTGCGATCTCGTCGTGGTCGGTCACCGCGATGGCGTCGAGCCCGACGATGGCGGCCTGCTTCACCAGCAGCTCGACGTCGTCCCGGCCGTCGTAGGAGGCCGCCGAGTGGGTGTGGGGGTCTACGGAGAGCACACCCCGTTTTGCAGGGTGGTGTACAAAAGCGAACTGTCATCCGACGGCGGCGCCGCAGCCGAGTTACGGGAATCCCTGGATTCAAACGGCTGGCTCGCGAACCGGGAGACATGTCGGCTTCGGAACTGGCAGTGCGGGTTCGGGAGGTGCTCGACGTCGACGCCGAGGCGTTCCGTGTGGCAGCGCGCGAGGAGGCCGAGGAGCTGAAAGCGGAGGTGGCGGCGGGGACGTTCGACAACTCCCAGGCACTGATCGGGCTCGAACTCGAACTGTACGCTGTCGCCGAGCCCACGGACGGGCTCCGGCGCGTGCCCCGGCAGCTGCTGGGGCTCATCGGGTTCGAAAAGGAGCTCGGCCTGCACAACGCGGAGATGCAGACGTCGCCGGAGCCGCTGACCAGCTACGGCCTGGACGCGCAGCTGAAGGAGCTCCAGGCTCACCTCGCGCCGGCCATCGAGAAGACCAGCACCGAGGACATCCGGCTGGTCGCCGACGGGATGTGGACGGTGCCGCCGACCGGCGAAACCGCCACCGGCTACCTGACCGACAGCGTCGAGCACGACGGCATCCGGCTGGCGACGAACATGAGCGACGCCATCCGGTACCACGCGATGGCCAACACCGACTACCCCTCCGGGATGACCATCGACGCCCCGCACGTCTCGGTGCAGGCGGAGACGATCTTCCCCGAGAGCCTCATCACGTCGATCCAGCCCCACTACCAGGTGCCCCACGCGCCGGACATCCCCGAGTACTTCCGGTACGCCCTCCGGATCGCCGGCCCGCTGCTCGCGCTGGGGGTCAACGCCCCCTTCTTCCCGCCGGACCTGTACGACGACGCGCCCGACGCCGACATCGTCGCCGACGCCCACATGGAGCACCGGATCGGCGTCTTCGAGTCGGTGCTGAACCCCCCCGAGGACGCCGACGGGGCGCCGAAGGTCTGCTTTCCGCCGGATTTCGACTCCGTGGAAGCGGTCATCGACGACATCTTCAACGACGCGCTGATCGTCCCGCAGGACGTCACGGCGGCGGACCGCTTCGACGACGCGTTCATGCACCTGCGCCACAAGCACGGCAGCTACTGGCGGTGGGTCCGCCCGGTGTTCGAGGCACCTTCGCGCTCGTCGGCCAACGCCCGCATCGAGTTCCGGCCGCTGCCCGCACAGCCGACGCTCCGCGATTCGGTCGCCTTCGAGGCGGTGTTCGCCGGCCTCATGGAGAGCCTCCCCCGCCGGGAGCACCCCGTCCGCCAGCTCGACTGGGAGACCGCCGAAGCGAACTTCTACAGCGCCGCCCGCGACGGCCTGCGGGCGGACCTGGAGTGGATCACCAGCGACGGCACCGAGACGACGGCGATCGACCAGATCTGTGCCGAGTGTCTGGAGTACGCCCGCGACGGCCTCGAACTCCGCGGGCTGTCGACGGAGGACGCCCGCCGGTACATCCGGCCGCTGCGCGAACGCCTCGACCGCCGCACGACGCCCGCCCGCTGGAAACACGAGATCGTCCGCGAGCGCGTCGAGAACAACGTCCCGCTCCCCGAGGCGATCTGGGGGATGCAGGCGGTGTACATCGACAACCAGCGCAGTTCCCTCATCGAGGGCTGCTTCACCGACTGGCTGTGATGCTCGCGGGCGACAAGCACAATCTCTTTGCGGGGGCCCCTCTAAAGGCTGATAATGGCCGAGTGTGACGTCTGCGGCGACGAAGTCAGCATGCCGTACCAGTGCCGGCACTGCGGGGGGACACACTGTGCGGAACACCGCCTCCCCGAGTCCCACAACTGCCCCGGACTCGACGACTGGCAGGGCAAGAGCGGCCCGGTGTTCGACAGCGGGTTCGACGCCACCATCGACGACGGCGGCGACGACGGCCTCGCGGCGAAACTGGGCATCGACACCGGCCCTGGCGGCCCGCTCGCGTACTTCCGGAACAACATGACCTACGTGTTCCTCGGGCTGATGTGGATTACCTTCGCGCTCCAGCTGGTGCTCCAGCCGATCGTCCCCGAGGACACCTGGGAGGCCATCTTCGTGCTCTCGCCCGAACACCCGCTGTACGTCTGGACCTGGGTCACCTCGATCTTCGCCCACGGCGGCCCGGTCCACATCTTGTTCAACAGCATCGTGATCTACTTTTTCGGCCGCCTGGTCGAGCAGGCCATCGGCTGGAAGAAGTTCGCCGTCCTGTTCGTCGTCAGCGGCGTCCTCGCTGGCTTCGGACAGATCGGCTTCTACCTCGTCGACCTCCCGTTCGTCGAGACCGGCCCCGCCTCCCAGGCCGGCGTCGTCGGCGCCAGCGGCGCGGCGCTGGCGCTCATGGGCGTGCTGACGGTGCTGAACCCGAACCTGACCGTCTACCTGTACTTCATCCTGCCGCTGCCGATCTGGGTGCTCACCGGCGGTACTGCGGTCGTGAGCCTATTTTTCGTCCTCAACGGCGCGCCCGGCGCCGGCGACATCGCCCACGCCGCCCACTTCGTCGGGCTGGCGATCGGCTTCCTGTACGGCCAGCGCGTCAAGAACCGCGTGGGGGTCCCCGGACAGATGCAGTTCGGTGGCGGCGGCCCCGGCGGCCCCGGGGGGCCGGGCGGTCCTGGCGGTCCTGGCGGCCCCGGCCGAGGACGGTTCTGATGGACGCCGTCCGCCCCGAGTTCGTCCCCGATCCGTCGCTATCCCGGGACGAGATGGAACAGCTCCAGCGCGATATCGCCGCAGCAGCAGTGTTCGAGGACGACATCGACGACGTCCTCGCGACCGCCCTCGACGACTCGTTTACCGACTCGCGGCCGCTCGTGGCCGGCGTCGACCAGGGGTTTCACGGCGACGACGCGACGAGTGCGATCGTCGTGATGCGGGACGGCACAGTCGTCGAGCGCGTCCACGCGACCGAGCGCGCGGAGATTCCCTACATCCCGGGGCTGCTGAGCTTCCGTGAGGGCGGGGCGATCCTCTCGGCGTTCGAGCACCTGGAATGCAACCCCGACGTTGTGCTGGTCGACGGCAGCGGCCGGATCCACTTCCGGGAGGCCGGCCTCGCGACGCATATCGGCGTCACGCTGGACGTCCCGACGGTCGGCGTCGCCAAGAGCCTCCTGTGTGGCCGTCCACGGCAGCCGATCGAGCAGGGCCTTCCGGAGGGAACGCGGGTCGCCATCGAGGCCGACGGGGACGTGACAGCGCCGGCGGGCACCGTCATCGGCTACGCAGTCCAGACGCGGCAGTACGACTCGCCGGACCGGCACGTCAACCCGCTGTACGTCAGCCCCGGCCACCGCGTCGGCGCGGAGACCGCCGCCGACCTCGTCGCCCGATACGCGACCGAGTACAAGCTCCCCGAACCTGTTCGGCTGGCTGACCGCTACGCCGACGAGGTCATCGGTCGTCGGTAACGGGCGCTTGATTGCCTGCCCGGTCGGCTCCCATCGCTGACTGTCAGTATACACCCGGACGTGACTCTGTGACACGTTAGGACAGGATATCTACGAGTATCGACCGTGAGACCCCCGATTTGTGTCGAGATGGCGTAACCGAATCACGTCCGGGCGTATAGCTCCCCTATATCCGTGGCTGCAACGGCCAGCACGTCGGGTCAGTTCCGACCGAACTGCAGCCGCCCGCAGCAGTGTTGCAGAGCCCGAAACTTGCATCGTGAGTATTTACTGATCTGCGAATAACAGGTGCACATGAAACGACGTGCCTTCCTGACAGTTGCCGGCGGGACGCTCGTCGCGCTCGCGGGCTGTTCGGGCGACGATGACGACGGGTCGGAGTCGACGCCGACCGCGACGCCGACGGCCACGCCGACGCCGGGCCTGACGCCGACGGAAACGCCAGCGGCGACGCCGACCGAGACGCCCGGGGAGACCCCGACGGAGACGCCGGCGGAGGGCGAGGGGCCGGAGACGGCCGTCGAAGCCACCGAGCTGCTGATCGAGAGTATGGCAGCCGGGGAGTTCGACCGGGCACTCGAGCAGTTCGCGCCGAACGTACAGGAACAGCTCTCGGCGGGCGCGCTGGAGGCGGTCTGGATCGCGCTGACGAACGTCGGCGGCCCGTTCCAGGAGATCCGCGGGACCGAGGAGACCACCCAGTCGGGGTTCGACGCCGTCGACGCGGCGCTCGGGTTCGAGCGGGGCGACCACGTGCTCCGTGTGCTGCTCGGCGACGAGTTCGCCCCGGTCGGCGTGGTCGTCAACGACGAGTACGAGCAGCCGGCGTACGTCGACACGGACGCCTTCCGCGAGGAGGAAATCACGCTGGAAACGGACGACTGTCTCATGGGCGCCACCGTGACGGTTCCCGAGGGCGGGGAGGACGCACCCGGGGTCGTGCTCGTCCACGGGAGCGACCCGGTGGGAGCTGCCGACCGGAACCTCGAACAGATCGGCTCGCAGGTGTTCCGCGACCTGGCGGAGGGACTGTCGACCCGCGGCGTCGCGGTGCTCCGGTACGACCGGCGCACCAACGCCTGCCCGAACACGGTCCCACCCTCGGAGTATACGCTCGACCGGGTCTCGGTCAACGACGCGCTGTTCGCACTCGACCGTATCCGGGGCGTCGACGGCGTCGACACCGACCGGATCGGCGTCGTCGGTCACAGCCTCGGCGGCCTGGCCGTCCCGCGGATCCTCGACCGCGACGAGGGGCTCGCCGCCGGGATCGGGATGGCGGCGCCGGCCCGCTCGTTCCACGAGATCTTCGTCGATCAGTACGAGCACCTCGCCACCGTCGGCGAGTTCGAGTGGGAGCGGATGGCCAACGTCTACGAGCAGTGGCGCGACCGGATCGACCGCATCCGCCAGGGCGACTACTCGCCGGGCGACACCGTCCTGGGCTACCCCGGCGCGCTCTGGGACAGCCTCGACGAGTACGACCACGTCGCCACCGCGCGCGGCGTCGACCAACCGCTGCTGTTCCTGCAGGGCGAGCGCGACTACCAGGTCACCGTCGCGGACGACTTCCAGCTGTGGCAGGACGAACTCGCGGACCGCCCGGACACCGAGTTCCAGCGCTACGAGGGGCTGAACCACCTGTTCCAGCCCGGTACCGGCCCGTCGGTCCCCGGCGAGTACGCCGTCGGCAACTCCCTCGACGGGGCCGTCGTCGAGGACATCGCCGGCTTCCTCGGGGAGCTGTAGGGCCGGATCGAGTCGCGTATTCGTCCCTATCCGAGCGACTGCCGGGAGCGAGGATATCCCGCTCAGCGGGCGCGAGCGCGCCGAGGGCTTTCTGCGACGCGAGAGTTCCAGTCGCTCCACAGCCAATTTCTAGCGAGTCGAGACCGTGGACAGTTAACTGCCGGGCGCCCGACAGTCCGAGCATGACCGAGAACACCGTGCTCATCACGGGCTGTTCGTCCGGGATCGGCCGGGCGACGGCCGAGGCGTTCCTGGACGACGGCTGGACAGTGTACGCGACGAGCCGCGACGAAGCCGACGTCGCGGGCCTCGCGGAGGCGGGCGCCCGGACGGCGGCGCTTGACGTCACGGACGGCGAGGCGGTGACCCGCGTCGTCGACCGGATCGGCGAGGAGGTCGGCCACGTCGATTGCCTGGTCAACAACGCCGGCTACGGGCTGTACGGCCCGCTGGAGGACATCCCGACCGAACAGCTCCACTACCAGTTCGACGTGAACGTCTACGGCCCCCACCGGCTGACGCGCGCCGTGTTGCCGCTGATGCGCGCCCGGGACGAGGGAACCATCGTCAACGTCTCCAGCATCAACGGCCGCGTCTCGACGCCCGGCAGCGGCGCCTACGCCGGCTCGAAGTTCGCGCTGGAGGCGATGAGCGACGCGCTCCGGTCGGAGGTCGCCGAGTTCGGCATCGACGTCGTCGTCGTCGCGCCGGGCCCGGTCGACACCAACTTCGAGGAGCGCGCAGGCGCCGAGATCGAGGACCTAGACCGCCGCCGGGCGTACGACTGGGTGTACGAGGCGTTCGAGGACACCAGCCTCGTCGCCGGATCGCTCCCGTTTGCGAGCAACGCCGAAGACGTGGCGACCGTCATCCACGACGCCGCCTGCCTCGACGACCCTGATCCGCGCTATCCCGTCGGGTGGTTCGCCTCCTACGCGACCGCTGCACGGTACCTCCCGGCGCGCCTCCGGGACGCTGTCTTCGGGCTCGTGCGCCGGGTCGTGTAGGCCGTCCCGCCGATCGTCCCGACCCGCCGGTCCTCGATCACCTCCGCTCCGGGGCGTCCCTTTATACTGGAGAACGAACAACGCCAGGGTGTGTCCCGCCCGTCGTACCTGCGCTATGTCCCGTACGACTCGCCGTACGACCACCAGCGGGAGGCGATGGGCACCATCGCGGAAGCCTTCGACGAAGGCTCTGACGTCCTGTTCGAAGGGGCGACCGGGACGGGCAAGACGCTCGCGGCGCTGGCCCCGGCGCTGGAACACGCCCGCGAGACGGACAAGACGGTCGTCATCACGACGAACGTCCACCAGCAGATGCGCCAGTTCCGCCGGGAGGCAAGCGCCATCGCCGCCACCGAGGACATCCGCGCGGTCGTCTTCCGCGGGAAAGGCTCGATGTGTCACATTGACGTCGGCTACGAGGAGTGTCAGGCGCTGCGGGAGACGACCCGCGACCTGGTCGACACCCAGCAGGAACTCGCCGACCTGGAAGGTGACCAGCAGGACCTCCTGGAGCAGAGCCGGGCGGGCGACGGCGCGGCGGCGGAGGCCCGCGGCGCCGTCATGGACGAAATCGAGCAGTTGGAGGCGGAGCTCTCCGAGTTCGAGGACCGGGCGACCTGCGATCACTACTACCGCAACCTGACCGGCGACCGGACGGAGTTTTTCGTCTGGCTGTACGACGACGTGCGCACGCCCGAGGAAATCTACGAGTACGCCCACGAGCGTGGCTTCTGCGGCTACGAACTCCTGAAGGACGGCGTCGAGGGCGTCGACCTCGTCGTCTGCAACTACCACCACCTGCTGGATCCGACGATCCGCGAGCAGTTCTTCCGGTGGCTGGGCCGGGACCCGGGGGATGTGATCGCCATCTTCGACGAGGCGCACAACGTCGAGAGTGCGCCCCGCGAGCACGCCCGCCGGACGCTGGCTGAACCGACGCTCGCGAGCGCGCTGGAGGAACTCGAGGGGACCGACGACGCCCGCGCCGAGGCGGCGGCGAACGTGCTCGCAGCGTTTCTGGTCGCACTCCGGGAGACCTACGACGGCGCGCTGGGCGTCAGCGAGCGCACGGACGTCGGCGAGCACTGGGAGGATCTCCCGATAGAGAACGAGGACCGTCGGGACGACCTGACGCTCGCGTTCCTCCGTGGGTACACCGGCCCCGGCTACGAGTCGGATCTCGACCAGGCGGTGTCGCTCGGGCAGGACCTCGACGCCGAGTACGAGGAGGCGTACAAGCGCGGCGAGACGAGCGTCCGCAAGGAGTGCCAGACGCTGCAGGCGGCGACGTTCGTCGAGTCGTGGGTGGCCGACAGCACCGAGACGGGCACCTACCCGGTGGTGAGCGTCCGCCGCGATCAACGCGGCGGCGAGAGTGAGGACGATGCAGACGCCGACACTGACGACGGCGGGTACGGCACGGTCAACGATGGCCCGGACACGCCGGCGGACCGCGCCACGGAGACGACGCTGCCGGGGACAGGAGCGGCAGGTGACGGCGGACCCGACGACAGCGGCGCAGGGTCGGCGGTCGAGGAGGCGGGCGCGGCGTCGGCCGGCGACATCTCCGGGCGGGCGGAGCTGTACACCTGCATTCCCGAGCGGGTGACGCGGTCGCTGTTCGAAGCCCTGCACGCGAACGTGCTGATGAGCGCGACGCTGCGGCCGTTCGACGTCACCGAGGACGTACTCGGACTCGACGACCCAGTGACAATGGCGTACGGGCCGCAGTTTCCCGAGGAGCGCCGGCGGACCTACGCCGTCGACGGTCCGCCGCTGTTCGCTAGCCGGCGGGACGAACCCGACGTTCAGCGGACCGTCACCCAGGTGCTCGAAGACGCCGTCCGGATGACACCCGGCAACACGCTTGCGTTCTTCCCCAGCTACGCCGAGGCCGAACGGTACCACGGGCGCGTCTCCGCGGGGACGGCGTACCTCGACGAGCCCGGAACGCCCGCCACCGACCTCCGCGAGCGGTTCACCGACGACGACGACGGCGTCCTCTTTACGTCGCTGTGGGGGACGCTCGGCGAGGGCGTCAGCTACGACGGCGACGACGCCCGGACGGTCGTGGTCGTCGGCGTCCCCTACCCCCACCTCGACGACCGCATGGAGGCGGTCCAGCGCGCATACGAGGCGACGTTCGGGGACGGCACCGACGGGGACGCGGGCTGGCGGTACGCGGTCGAGATTCCGACGGTCCGCAAGACCCGGCAGGCGCTCGGCCGCGTGGTCCGATCGCCGGACGACTTCGGCGCGCGAATACTGCTGGACGCCCGCTACACCGAGCGTGCCGAAATCGAGATGAGCGAGTACGCCGTCCGCGGCGCGTTCCCGCCCGAGGAGCGCGCCGAGATGATCGACGTCGACCCGGAGAAGCTGCAGTTCGGTCTGCTAAACTTCTACGGCGACCTGGACGCCTACGACGGCACTCCACCGACGCCGTGAGTGAATCACGGCTCCCACTCGCGGCTGACGGCGTCAAGCAGGTCGAGGGTCCGATCAGTGAGTGTTTCGGCGTCCGGCGCGAGGAGTTTGACGATAGCTTCCTTGCCGACGTCACCGGGGTCGGCGACGGCCACCGGCGTCCGGTCCGCACCCTCGAACGCCTGCCGGGCGCCCCACTGCATGGTGCTCCCCTCCTCGGCTTTGAGTTCCTCCGGTTCCTCGGCGCGGTCGTACTCGGCGACCGGCCAGGGGAGGGCGTCGAGCGCGGCCGCGACGTCGTCGTCGTACCGGCAGTTGACCGCGAACCGGAGGTCGGGATCGAACTCGCGGGCGGCGAGTAGGAACCGGGCGACGTGGCTCGACGCACCGAACCGGACGCCGCGGTTCGGGTCAACGCCGGAGAGTATCCGGGTGATCCGCCCCTCGACGGCGGCACACTCCTCGGGCCCCTCCGCGTACGGCGTCGCGCTGACGACGTTCATCCCAACCTCGGGGACCAGCGGCGAGACGTCCGCGCGGACGAACCCCTCGACGACTCCTTCGATCGCCTCGGCAGTGGGATTCTTTTCTGCGCGGTTGCGGGCGTCGACCATGTGGTGGACTGACCCCGGACCCTGGCCGACGTCGAGGCCGTAGCGGACGGCCCTGGCGAGGAGATCCACGCCCGA
Source organism: Halobacteriales archaeon QS_4_66_20 (assembly GCA_003021015.1). Taxonomy (GTDB): domain Archaea; phylum Halobacteriota; class Halobacteria; order Halobacteriales; family Haloarculaceae; genus Halovenus. Next base: position 11,130 of record PXRK01000071.1, read on the forward strand.
CTCGACGGCCCGCGCGAGGGTCGCTCCCCGGGCCAGTTCGGTCGCGATCGCCGCCGAGAGCATACAGCCCGAGCCGTGCGTGGCATCGGTGTCGACCCGGGGGTGGCTGAACGTCTCGACGCTGTACTCGGTCGCCAGCACGTCAACGACCTCTTTACCCGGCACGTGCCCGCCCTTGACGAGCGCGCCAGTCGCACCCATCTCCACGAGTTCCTCCGCCGCCTCGCGGGCACGCTCGGTGTCAGTGACGTCGACGCCGGTCAGGATCGCCGCCTCGTCGGCGTTGGGCGTCACCAGCGTCGCCTCGGCGATCAGCGACTCGTAGGCGTCCTCCGCACCGGTGTCGAGCAGGCGATCGCCGGAGGCAGCGACCATCACCGGGTCGACGACTGCCGGGACGGACTGCTCGCCGACCCGTTCGGTCACCAGCTCTACCCCCTCCCGCGTGGCGAGCATCCCCGTTTTCACCGCCGCGACCTCGAAGTCCTCGAACACCGCATCGATCTGGGCCTCGACTTCACCGGGCGGCAACACGTGAGTGCTCTCCACGCCGCGGGTGTGCTGGGCTGTGACGCTCGTCACCGCGCTCGTTCCGAAGCCGCCACACGCCTCGATCGTCTTCAGATCAGCCTGGATGCCGGCGCCGCCACCCGAATCGCTGCCCGCGATCGTCAGTACGACCGGCGGCGACTCCGGTGCAGGTGTCCGTGTCATATCCAGGGGTACAACCTGGTTATATAAAGGAGTGGTGGAGTCGACGCCGGGGCAGTGGTTCCATGGTGGAACGGGTCCGACGGGGCCCGGAACGGGAACCAGATATACAGCCAGACGTGACTCCGGACAGTGCCAGGACAGTCCATCGGCTGTCTCATGGCCCGAACAACGAGATCCGGGACAGCACGGCGTGAGTGAATCACGTCTGGCTGTATAGCGCCAGCGTGCCGGAGTCACGTCTGGCTGTATAGCACCAGCGTGCCGGAGAGCAGCAGAGACCAATTGATTTAACTTACGGCCAGGTGTTACGAGGACGCATGACAGGGAATCGGGTCAGACGGAGCCGCCGGCAGATCCTCGCAGGGGCCGGAGCGATGCTCCTTGCAGGTTTAGCCGGCTGCAGCGGCGGCGACGGCGGCGGCGGGAACGGAAACGGAAACGGGAACGGAGACGGAAGCAACGGCGAGGAGAACGGCGACGACGGAATGGAGGACGACCGAACCGAGGATGCCGAGGAGATCAACGTCGAAGCGAACGACTTCAACCCACAGATTATCGAAATCGAGCCCGGGACAACAGTCCGGTGGGAACATCGGGGTGGCACTCACACGGTGACGTTCTACCACGAGGACAACGAGCGACAGCAACGCGTCCCCGAAGGCGTCGAGGCTGTCGACGAGGACATCAATCCCGGGTCGGAGTTCTACGAGTTCACCTTCGAGGAACCGGGCGTGTACGACTACTTTTGTCAAGAGCATCCTGAACAAATGATCGGATCAATCATCGTCGCCGGGAACGACGATCCAGACCAACCTGGCCTTCAGGAGCCCGGCGAGGAGTTCGAACCGTTCGCTGCTCAGGAGATCAGGAGTCTGAACGACGAAGCACGCAACATCCTCGGGATCTGACCGGGGCCGGTGTCGAGACGACAACCTATTTTTGCTGGGTCACGCTAAAGGCAGATATGACGGATACAGTGACTCCACCGCGGGAGTTCGGAAGCAAGAGCGGAATGAACTTCGTCGGGTGGATGATCGCGATTCCGATCGCACTGCTGTTGTTGCCGCTGCTCCCGCTGTACCTCCTGGTGACACTCATCGACGCGATCCGCGGCGAGGAAAAACCGGTCGACCGGGAGTAGGCTGACGTTCCTGCCGCCGGATCAGTCGGTCACTACGGTGTTTCCTGGCGACGGTTCTCCACCGGCCGCGCTGTGACGAACCCGCTGGTCACGACGTTTTTCAGGGATGAAGCGACCAGACGGCCTCAATGGACAGTCGACACAGCGGTCGCTCTCTGGACGGTGGTCGCCGTGGGTGAGCGAGCGCTCGCCCTGTACGAGCGGCCGGACGGTCGTTACGACGTGTTCGCCTCGCAATGGGCCGGCGAGTGGGCGGCGATAGCGGCCGTACTGGCGAGCGATGGCACCCACCCGGCAGTGCTGGACCGCTACCGCTGGGAGTGGCGCGACGCCGGACCGCGGGCCGCACTCCTCGCCGGCCTCGATTACCTCTCGACAGCGGCGGTCTACGAACTGTCGCCCGAGGCGGTTCGCGTTTCAGTCCCGGTGTGGCTCGGCCTCGACGCTCTGGCGGTCAAGGGCGACCAGTTGCCGGCCGAGTTCGGCGTGCTCATCCCGGTGAACGGCGTACACGACGCGATCCGCACCCGGCTCGGATGCCGCTGGCTGAAGGCGGCCGCGGGCCGGGCCGTCGAGACGGGACTGCTGTCGGTTCCGCAAGCGGTCAGCCTGCTGGTGCTGTTTCTCCTGCCGGCATCGCGGGACGTGCCGCCGGCGGTCGCCGCGTGGCTTGATACTGCATCCGTATTCGGATAAGCGGAGGAATCGCATGACTGCGACCTAATCGTCGAAACTATCATGGCAGGATGAGATGGGGAAAGTGGTTGAGTCGAATGAAACTCTCACCAGACGCTGTTTGTGGATTCAATAGGATGATGTTGAGTAAGATATCTGTTTTAGTTTCCGTCGGTACTTATATTCCTGGATCAAGTATAGCAAATGTGAACCGGAGATGCTTCATATCCTCGCTGATAATAAGTTCAGCTATCATTCCTGGTTGCTTGGCCGGTGACCAAGATTCAGCACAAGAAGTTCAATTGAGTGCGGAGAGCCCGCCTGACTGGTTAAATAAGGAAAGTAAGTGTGAGTATCCGACTGCGTCTCTCCAAATGTCTGACCAGGTAAAATCTGTGAGTGACAGAGTATCAGTCATCAACTATAATATTTTAAATGATACTTCGAAGGTAATCGTTGCGTTTGCCATTGAAAATGATATTGCTGTCACTTGCTCAGATACTGGAGCAAGTGAGTTCCAAGTACTCATGAGCAATATCTCTGACCGAATTCCTGCCAACAGACAATATCGAGACAGTTCTCCGAGAAAGATCGCAGTTCAGGTTGGCAAAGAATACTATTATATAACTGAATTGTATGCTTTTGATGCGATATTAATATAACTGAACTGTATTCTTTCGATCAGATATTAGTCGGTTTTTCCCGCCGGGTATTCGTTAGACGCCAGTTCGGGCCGTGAAACCGCCGCTATTGCGACGTGGTGTCGAGATATCTTAGACAGATCGCGTCCGGGTGTATATCACTCGACCGGCCGGAAGGATGCGTTTTTGTGGACCCGGCGGCTACCGGTGGCCGTGAGTAGGGAGGCTCCGTCGACTGCCGTCGAGCCCACGTCCGAGCAAGCGCTCGACGTCGTGCACGAGAGCATCGAGCGCGAGCGACTGGTCACGCTGTTCGGCCCGTGTCGCGTCGAGTACGAGGGCCGCGCGTCGAGCACGCTCGACGTCGGCGACCGGCTGGTCGTCCTCAAACCGGACGGCAGCGCGCTGGTCCACACCGACGAGGGCCAGCAGCCGGTCAACTGGCAGCCGCCGGGCTGCACCCACGAGGCCCGCGTCGACGACGGCACGTTCGTCGTCGAGAGCCAGCGGACGACGCCCGACGAGGAACTCCTGGTCCGCTTCGAGTCGGTACGCCACGTCGCCGCCTACGACGCGACCGACCCGGAGGACCTCGCGCTCAGCGGGACGGAGGCGGACCTGCGCGACCGGATTCTCGACGACCCCTCGCTCCTCGAAGACGGATTCGAGCCGCGCGCGACCGAGCGGGACACCCCCGCCGGCGCCGTCGACATCTTCGGCGAGGACGCTGAGGGCAACGCCGTCGTGGTCGAACTCAAACGGAGGCGGGTCGGCCCGGATGCTGTGAGCCAGCTCAACCGCTACGTCGAGGCACTCCGCCGCGACCTGCACGCGGACGCGACCGTCCGCGGGATCCTCGTCGCTCCCTCCGTCACTGACCGTGCCGCCCGGCTGCTGGAGCGTCGCGACCTGGAATTCGTATCGCTGTCGCCCGTCCCCGAGGCGTGATACGGTCTGCGTGATTCGTTAATCGTCTCCCGTCTCGGACCGGATCATACTGGTGGCTGTACGTACGTGAAAACTCGAATTGAGAATCCAGGCGGAACGGGTCTGTCTCCGCAGAGAGCAGCGACTGGTGAGTAAAAGAATTACAGCCACCAGTATCAGCAAAAAGCCAGGGGCAGCGGCTACCCGCCGTCGTCGAGCTGTCGCTTCACCGACGCGAGCGTCTCTAGGGCCTCCAGTGGCGTCGTCGTCGCGACGTCGAGTTCCCGGAGCCGCTCGCGGACGTCGGCCGGCACAGCCGCCTCCCTGTCGGTGCACCCATCGGAGTCGGCTTCTCTGTCCCCGTCCGCGTCGTGGCCGGTGTCGAGCAGCGACCGCGCACGGGCGACGACAGCGTCCTCGATGCCTGCGGTCGCGGCGACCTCTACCCCGTAGGAGGCGTCAGCCGTCCCGGGGGCGATTTCGTGTTCGAACACGACGCCGTCGTCGGTCTGTCGCGTCTTGAAATACAGGTTGCGGGCTCTATCGAGGTCCGCGGCGACCGCGGTGAGGTCGTGGTGGTGGGTGGCGAACAGCGTCATCGCGTGCACCTCGTCGTGGAGGAACTCGGTGACCGCCCGTGCGATCGCCTGGCCGTCGGCGGTGCTGGTGCCGCGGCCGACCTCGTCGAGCAGCACCAGCGAGCTGTCGGTCGCCCCCTGCAGGATCGTCGCGAGCTCGGTCATCTCGACCATGAACGTCGACCGGCCGCCGGCGATGTCGTCGCTGGCGCCGACGCGGGTGAAGATCCGGTCGACCAGCTGGACGCGCGCCTCCGCCGCGGGGACGAAACTCCCCGCCTGCGCGAGCACGACGATCAGCGCGACCTGGCGCATGTAGGTGGACTTCCCGCTCATGTTGGGGCCGGTGATCACCGCGACGTGACGGCCGGAGTCGAGGTGCGTGTCGTTGGGAACGAACGCGGTTTCGGTGCGCTCGACCACTGGGTGACGGCCACCCTCGACGTGGATGCCGTCGACGTTGGGTTTTTCGTCGCTGTCGGGGTCGGCGACCACTGGGCGGGTGTAGCCGTGTTCGGCGGCGACGGTCGCAAAGGAGACCAGCACGTCGAGTTCCGCGAGCGTTTCCGCGAGCGCCTGGACGCGCTCTGACTCCTCGGCGACCAGCCTGCGCACCTCGCAGAACAGCTCGTACTCCAGGTCGTCCGCACGGCGTTCGGCTCGCAGGATCTCGTCCTCGCGCTCCTTCAGCGCTGGCGTGTAGTAGCGTTCGGCGTTTTTCAGCGTCTGCCGGCGCTCGTAGCGGTCGGGCACCCGGTCGAGGTTCGCGTCGGTCACCTCGACGTAGTAGCCGTGGACGGCGTTGTGCCCGACTTTCAGCGAGTCGATACCGGTCTCCTCGCGCTCGGTCTGCTCCAGCTCGTCGATCCAGGCTTTCCCCTCGCGCTCGGTCTCGCGCAGATCGGCGAGCTCCTCGTTGTAGGTGGGATTGATGATGCCGCCCTCGGTGATCTCGCGGGCCGGATCAATCTGGATCGCGTCGTCGATCAGCGTCCGGGTCCCCTCGAGGGGGTCCAGCGCGTCGCGGATCGACTGGAGCTTCCCACACTCGGCGTCGGATAGCGTCTCCCGGAGCCGTCCGACGACGGTGAGCGTCGCTGCCAGCGAGCGGAGGTCCCGCGCGTTGGCGCGGCGGCGGGCGATCCGTGAGATGAGCCGTTCGATGTCGTACACGTCCCGGAGGTGGTCGTGCAGCGCCTCGCGGAGTTTCACGCACTGGTGGAGTTCGCCGACGGCGTCGTGGCGGGTGGCGATCTCGTCGCGGTCGATCAGCGGGCGGCGCAGCCAGTCGTCCAGTTCCCGCCGGCCGAGCGCCGACGCGGTTTCGTCGAGCACGCCGACGAGCGTTGCGCCCTGGCGTCCCTGGACGGCGCGGCGTTCGAACAGCTCCAGGCTCTCCAGGGCGACAGCGTCCAGCAGCATGTACTCCCGCGGGTCGTAGCGCGTGAGATGGTTCAGGTACTCCAGGCGGTCGTGCTCGCCCGCTCGCGCGTACTCGGCGTACGCGAGCAAGGCCCCGCAGGCCCGGACCTCGCTGTCGGTCGCGAGCAGGCGGTCCGGCGGCCCGAAGTAGCCAGCCAGTACCTCGCGGGCCCGATCCAGCTTGAACGCTTCGGCGTCGAACGGGCTGACGACGCAGCCGTCCGTGAGCACCGAGTCGGGTGCGCCTGGTCCCTCCGCCTCATCGACGAGGGTCGACTCGACGGCGGACTCGGGGAGGTCCGGGCCGACGATCGCCTCCGCCGGGTCGAACCGGCCGAGTTCGTCCTCGATCGTCGCGAGCGAGGGGGCGCTGGTCGCGTAGAAGTCGCCAGTCGAGACATCGAGCACCGCGAGGCCGACCGTCCCGTCGGCCGCAAGCGCCGCGACGTAGTTGTTCCGGTCAGTTTCGAGGAGTTCGTCCTCGGTGAGCGTCCCGGGGGTGATGACTCGCGTGACCGCTCGCTCGACCACGCCACTCGTCTCCTCGGGGTCTTCGACCTGGTCGGCGATAGCGACGCGGTAGCCCGCGTCGAGCAGCCGGTCGATATAGGATTCGGCGTTGTCGATGGGGATGCCCGCCATCGCATATTTCCCGGTGGAATCCTCGCGCTTGGTGAGCGTGATCTCGCACTTGCGCGCGACGGTCTCGGCCGCCTCGCAAAAGGCCTCGTAGAAGTCGCCGACCTGGAACAGGAGGAGTTCCTCGTCGTACTGCCCGCAGAGCTCGAAGTACTGGGCCATCATGGGCGTCAGGTCCTCGGCCCGCTCCTCCATCTTCTCCGGTGGCCCCAGCGCTGCGTCCATAGCTGTCCACCCGTCCGCCGGCCCAATATATCGCTCGCTTCAGATTGCTGGAGTAGCGTATATCGTCCGACGTGATTCACTGAAGACTGAGCGTGACATATCTGGTGATAAACACGCTGAACCCCTCGATACTGTTCCGTGCCATGTAACAAAGTCACGTCGGACGATATAGGTACTGCTGGCTTGACACAGGACCGTTCTAATTTTCAGTAGGATTTGGAAACAGTTAGTCACATTCAGTAGTACTGGCGAGGACGTACCTCGTGATGCTCCCGCTAGGCCGCCGCTGGCCCCTGTTTCTACCGTGATGGTGGTGCAGTCCACCCATGTCTCTCTCATCTCGTTTCGCGGTGAGTGACGAGATACGGCACTGAGAGAGCTGGGTCTGACGACCGCTCGCCTGATCCTGTTTGTCGGTCGCGGACTGAACGCCAGTAGAACGGGCACCGCTCGGTGATGGAAAACTGGCGTGATTCCCCGCCTCCGTGTAGGCGGCAGGGTTCGCCTCCTCCATCTTCGAGTCAGAGAGGTACTTTCTCCCGACGTTGACCGCACCGACCACGTCACGGTCGCACTCGTAGCCACACGCCGGACAGTGAAAGTGCCCGCCGTGGCGCTGTTCCGTGTGGTCATCCGGTGCCTTGACTGTCTGCCCACGCTCACCGCACCGAGGGCAGTGCCGCGACGTGCCCCACGGATTCACCGTCTCGAACTCAATCCCAAGTAACTCAGCCTTGTACTCCACAATGTCGAGCAACTCGCCGCGTGCCCACGACGAGATTGACCATGCGACAGCGCCATCTGGCTCGGTCGCGTCGATCTGGCCCAGCGACTCGAAAACAATCGTGTCACACCCGGAGTCTGCCGCAAGCCAGACGAGTTCGGTGGCGATTGAGTGCTGGATTTGCTGGCGGAGACGGCGTTCTTTCCGGCGTGTCTGGCGGTACTCGGCAAGCAGGTGGTCAAATCGGTCGGTATGAGCTTTCCCCTGTCGACGGAGTTCCGCCAAGCGGTCGTTAACCCCCTCGGAGTCGGTCTTCAGCCGGAATAGGTTGTCCGTGGCTGGATGGTCGAGAAACGCTGGTGGAGCGACTTGCTGGTGGGTGTCAGCGCCGTGTTCGACAGGGACAACAGTGGCCTGCGTTGTGACGCCAAGGTCAACTGCCAACACACGATCTGTGACCGTGTCGGTCTCCTGCGCTGGGAGTGCAACAGGCACATCCAGTGTGTAGCCATGCTCACTCGCGTGGAGTGTCGGTGCTTTCAGGTCTCCACTGTTGACCATCTCCTGAAATCGGGAGTGGGTCGGAAACCGAAGCTCGTGGTCAGTCCAGTCGTGGTGGCTGTCTGGTGAGAGCGAGTCTGGTGCGTTCAGCGTCACGACCAGTTCCCCACCGTCGACCGAGAGGCCGTGAATGTGATAGTCGCCTTTGTCGGGTGCAAACGGGAGTGTGCCGTTGGGTTCGGGACACTCCACGAGTTCAGTATAGGACTCAGGAAACCGTCCGTGGGTGTCGTAGTAGCTGTTGAGTTGGTCAACGACGGATTCCAGAACGCGCCACTCGATGTACGGTGAGTTGTCATCGTCAAACAACCGTGTTCGGATGCGTTGCCAGCCAACCCGGCGGATTTTGCGCTCGCTGACAGTGTCAGTGACAAACTGGAAGGCGTGGTACTCGTCGGTATGCGCGTCGAGGACGTGCGTGACGCGATGGTAGACGCACCGCTTGAAGCGGCTATACAGGTACTCGTCGACGCCTGCAAAGTCCTCACGGTCGTTATCTCGGATGTATGTGTAGGACTGTCCGGCGTGGTCGCTGATAGCGTCGAGATGGTTGTCGCGCCAGTATTCCTCAGCGAGAAGTCGCCGTGTATGGATTTCGACGAGTGTGGTGAGGCGATCACAGGCGTTATGATGCTCGCTCGGTATGTGGAACTGTTCGGTGAGTTGGGTCATTCTTCCGCAGTTGGTGGCGATGTCCGCACGAGTTTTACCGTTGCCCCGATCCAGTCTTTCGGAGCTGTAACGTGTGCGCCACCGCTTCCGAACGGTTTCACCTCTCGTTCAACAATCTCTTCGCCTTCGATTTCGTACGTATCTCCCATATCCGGCAATATGTAATGCATATAGATAAGGACTGTGGTACGGAACACACTCGAATACTGTCAAATCATACTGAATTCAGTAACAGTTACGCAACCCCCTCGGTGCGGCTCTGTCCCAGGGATCGGTCGATACAGAGGAACGAGGTAACATTTCATTCGAACATCTGTCGGTTATTGGGCAGGAGCGGTGTGCGAGATACAGTGGCGGGATTCATCAAACAGGG
>PXRK01000072.1 GCA_003021015.1 Halobacteriales archaeon QS_4_66_20
CGTCGGCTCGCCGACGAGTTCGGCGAGCCGGAGGTTCTTGAGGGCTACGGCCGCCGGAACGCGACGACGATGAGCGTGGCCCCGACGAAATCCAGCAGTATCATCCTAGGGCAGGTCAGTCCGAGCATCGAACCGCTGAAATCGAACTACTTCGTCCGCGACGGTGCGAAATTGAAGTCGACGCAAAAAAATCGGTTCCTTGAGGCGATACTGAAGAAGCGAGCAAAAGACGAGCGCGACGTCTGGGATAGTATCGCACAGAACGACGGGAGTGTGCAGCATCTCGATTGCCTGACGGACGAAGAAAAAGAAGTCTTCAAAACCTTCGCTGAGATACCACAGATGGCGATCATCAACCAGGCAGCGCAGAGGCAGAAGTACATAGATCAGGCACAGAGCCTGAATGTCTCGATTGATCCAAGTGAAGTGAGCGTCAAAGAGATCAATCAACTCTACATAGAGGCTTGGAAGAAAGGAGTGAAGAGTCTCTACTACCAGAACAGCGTGAATGCTGCACAGAAATTCAGCCGAGATATTCTCGAATGCAAGGCCTGTGAGAGTTGATCTCCCATCGGTCGGTATGATAGAGTGGTCCGTGTAAACTGCGCCGCTTAAAGAGATTCACGGCTGGGACCACGAAACGGCACTCTTGACGTTCCTCCAACAGCGACCGGCACTTCGACGAGACCTCGGTTTTGAGCGTATGCCGAATCAATCGACGGTATGGCGCAGTTGGCACGAGCGGTTCTCTTTCGAGAGGGTTCTGAAGCAGTTTTCCCTCGTCGATTCGGCCGAAACCACACATCACAGTCCCGCTACGCCAGCTGTAGTCTCAACTTCCGCGCGCGTCCGTTTGATATAGCGTTCAGCAGTTTATTTCGAGGGAAACGTTCCGGACTGGAAAGCTGGAGTGGCGGGTAGAGAAAGCCGGCGTCGTCACTCGATCTGCTCGCGGTACTCCTCGGGGGTGAGCAGCACGTGGAGTTCGGACTCGTCCTCGGGGTCGACCTCGATCATCCACCCCTCCCCGTACGGATCCTCGTTGACGAGCTCCGGTTCGTCGATCAGCGTCTCGTTCGCCGCGGTGACGGTCCCGGACACCGGGGCGTAGATGTCAGACACCGCCTTGATCGATTCGATCACGCCGAACGCGTCCTCCATCCCGACCGCGTCGCCCACCTCGGGCAGTTCCACGAACACCACGTCGCCGAGTTCGTCCTGCGCGAAGTCGGTGATGCCGACGCGGACGGTTCCGTTCTCGGTGCGGGCCCACTCGTGGGACTCCAGGTACCGGCAGTCGTCTGGGATCTCGAAGCTCATGGTAGAAACCCGGGCGTCGTGGTATGTGCTTTCTTCGGTTCGTCCCTGATGAGGATTCGCACGGATCGCTCCTCGCCGGCGTACTCGGCGGGCAGATACCCGAGGCCGATCGGTTCGCCCAGCGTCGGGCTCATCGTCCCGCTGGTGAGGTGGCCGATCCGTTCGCCGTCCGTGTTCTGTACCTCGTATCCGTGGCGTGGAACCCCGCGTTCCTCCAGCCGGACGCCGACGAACTTCTCTTCGGGACCCTCGGCGTCGACGCCCGCCAGCGCCGCCCGGCCGACGAACTCGGTGTCGAGTTCGACGGCGAAGCCGATACCCGCCTCGAAGGGGTTGCGTGGCTCCTCCTCGGGGTCGAAGTCCTGCCCCGAGAGCAGAAAGCCCATCTCCATCCGCAGGGTGTCCCGCGCGCCGAGGCCGCAGGGCTGGCAGTCCAGCGCATCCCAGACGGTCCCGGCTTCTTCCCACGGAACGAGCGCCTCGTACCCCTGCTCGCCGGTGTAGCCGGTGTATGCGACCAGCGCGTCAACGCCAGCGACTGTCCCGCTCGTAACTTCCATCCTCGACAGGGTCGGGAGGTCGACGTCCGTCTGTGCCCCCAGCAGATCCGGCGAGTCTGGCCCCTGGATGGCGAACATGGCGTACTCCTCGGTGCGGTTGGTCACCGTGGCGTCGAGCTCCCACTCCTCGCGGTGATTGACCCACCGGTCGAACATCTCCTCGTCGTGGCCGGCGTTCGGGATGAACAGGTATGTCTCGTCGTCCTCCTCGGGAAGCCTGTAGACGATGGTGTCGTCGAGCATGACCCCGCGCTCGTCGGTGATCGCGGCGTACTGTGCCTCGCCCGGGTCCAGCACACTGGCGTCGTTGGTGGTCAGCCGCTGGAGGAGGCGCCCGGCGTCAGGGCCGGAGACGGTGATCTCGCCCATGTGCGAGACGTCGAACTTGCCGACGCGCTCGCGGACCGCCTCGTGTTCCGTCCGGATCGAGTCGAACTCGACTGGCATCTCCCAGCCGCCGAAATCCGTCGTCTCAGCGTCGTGGGATACCGGTGGCGTCCGGAGTGACATACCTCAACCGTCGGCACCCCCGCCCCTAACGATTGCGTTCTGGCTGTATAAACGAGAATGCGCTATAGCAAACGTGGGTCCGGTCGTGCGTAGTATACACCCGGACGTGATTCACAATCAATCAGTATCAGGGCCGCAGGATCGTCTTGATGCAACCGTCCGCCTTGTCGTTGAACGTCCGGTACATCTCCGGGCCGTCCTCCAGCGGTGCCTCGTGGGTGAGGACGAACGACGGGTCGACGTCGCCGGCCTCGATCCGGTTCAGCAGCGGTTCGAGGTAGCGCTGGACGTGAGTCTGGCCCGTCTTGATCGTCAACCCCTTGTTCATCACGGCGCCGAACGGGAGGTTGTCGACCCGGCCGACGTATGCGCCGGGTACCGACAGCGTACCGCCTTTCCGGCAGCACTTGATCGCCTCCCTGAGGACGTACGGCCGGTCGTCCTCCAGTTTGAGTCGCTGTTTCACCCGGTCGGAGGCGGCGACGACGCCGGTGCCGTGGGCGTCAGTGCCGACGGCGTCGATACACCGGTCGGGGCCGCGGCCGCCGGTCATCTCCATCAGCCGGTCGTACACGTCGGTCTCCTCGTAGTTGATCGTCTCCGCGTCGCCGTGCTCGCGGGCCATGTCCAGCCGCTCGTCGAAGCGGTCGATCGCAATCACCCGTTCGGCGCCCAGCATGCGGGCGCTCTGGATCGCGAACTGGCCGACCGCGCCACAGCCCCAGACCGCGACCGTGTCGTCCGCCTCGATGTCGGCGTTCTCCGCGGCCATGTACCCCGTCGGGAACACGTCCGAGAGGAGCAGCACCTGCTCGTCAGGGAGGTCCGATTCGATTGTGATCGGGCCGACGTCGGCGTACGGGACGCGCAGGTACTCGGCCTGGCTACCGGCGTACCCGCCCATCATGTGCGAGTAGCCGTACAGACCGGCCGGGGAGTGACCCATCATCGAGCGGGCTAGCTCCGCGTTGGGGTTGGAGTTGTCACACAGCGAGTACAGTTCCTCCTCGCAGAACCAGCAGGCCCCACAGCTGATCGTGAACGGGACGACGACGCGATCACCGATTTCCAGCGTCTCGACGTCGCTGCCGACCTCGACCACTTCGCCCATCGGCTCGTGACCCAGGATGTCCCCTTTCTGCATCGAGGGCACCCGGTCGTGGTAGAGGTGCAGATCCGACCCACAGATCGCAGTCGCGGTGACCTCGATGATGGCGTCCGAGGGGTTGACGAGGCTCGGCCGCGGAACGTCCTCGACGCGGACGTCCTCCTTGCCGTGCCAGGTGAGCGCTTTCATCGCCGACCCTCCCGGGCAGTCATACCAGATCACCCGATCCCCGGGCGGAGGGGTTCTCGTCGAGGCTGGGGATCTCGCCGCTCTCGACGAGGCTCTTGAACCGGGACAGCGCCTTGCCGGCGATCGCTTCCGGGACGAGGTCGAGCCGCCTCGCGGCCGCGCTGCCGACGCTACCGCCCGGCGGATCGAAGCTGATCGTCAGCGTCACCTCCGTCCCGCGGTCGCCGGGGGCGTCGCTGAAACGGACCTCCCCCTCGTTGGGCACCATCGCGTCGGCCGGCGAGCGCCAGACGATCGACTCGCCGGGCTGTTCGTCGACGATCCGCGTCTCCCAGGAGGCGTCCCAGCCGCGGGGGCCCTGGACGGTCCACTGGAGCCGGTCCTCGCTCTGGGGCTGGACATCGGCGAAGTGCCCCATGATCTTCGACATCGTCTCGGGGTCGCGCCAGGCCTCGTACAGGTCCTGCGCTGGCTCGCCGATCGTGATCGAGCGGGTCACTTCCGTCGATTCGCCCGCGCCCATCGGCGTCGCAGATTCGCTGTCGCTCCTGCTCGGTGAGACGCCGAGCGCGCGGCCGAGCACGACGCCCCCCGCGAGCGCCATCACGAGCCCGCGGAGCGAGCGGCGCCTGAGCCCGCGCACCACGAGCACGCCGCCGATCAGCAGCGTGATCGCTCGCCGTAGCCGCCCGCGGCCGTCGCCTGACTCCGCTCTGTCGGGTTGTTGTGCATCTCCGGGCTGCCGATCTCGTGTTGTATCTTGTGTCGCCATGTCAAACGTACCTCGTTCGTGTGAGAGCCGTTCGCTCCGGACTGCATCCGGCGATAGCGAGCCACAGGGACCGGCCAGGACTACGGCGCGTTTCCGGGTAACGACGCTGCTTGCATTTGCAGCCAGCCGCGCACCTGCGGCCGATACGGCCACACGGCAGCGGGGACGGCGACAGAACGGAATCACGTCCGGCAGTATCATTACCCGCGGCCGGAAACTGACGACTGATGGCGCCAGATCGATCCGAACGGAGCCGTACAGTGGCCAACGACACCGGCGATGGCGACGCCGGCGACCAGCGGTATACACCCGGACGTGACTCTGTTAGACGTCAGGACACGATATCAACGAGTATCGACCCTGAAAGTCCCGAGTTGTGTCGAGATGACTCAGGCAAATCACGTCCGGGTGTATACGACGTGATCGTCGTTGGCGGGGGCGTCGCGGGGCTCTCCGCCAGCATCTTCACCGCCAGACACGGGCTGGCGACGCTCGTGATCGAGCGGGGCGGACCGCCCAGCGGCGAGGGTGTCGCCGGAGACGAGAGCGGGTCGATCCTCCGCCGGAACGCCCACCTGGAGAACTTCCCGGGGTTCCCCGCCGGCGTCGACGCGCGGCTCCTGATCGAGATGATCGAGGACCAGACAGACCGCGCCGGAACCGACCGCCGCCAGGCGGAGGTCCACCGCGTCGGTGACACCGACGACGGGTTCGCCGTCGAGACCAGCGCGGGTCGCTTCAGTGCCGAGTACGTGATCGCCGCGACGAAAAACGAGACAGGCTATCTCGAAAACATCGAAGGCGTGGGCATCGTCTCGCGGGGGAAAGCGTTCGTCGACACCGACGAGCGCGGGCGGACGGGCGTCGCGGGGCTGTACGCGGCCGGGCGCCTGGCCGAGAAGCCCCACCAGGCCATCGTCGCGGCCGGCCACGGCGCGGAGGTGGCCGTGACGCTGCTGGAGGACCACGAGGAGCCGTTCTATCACGACTGGGTCGCGCCCGACGGCTACTTCACGGACCGCGGCCGGGAGCTACCGCCCGGCTGCGAGGAGATCGGCGACGAAAAACGGCGCACCCGCGAGGCGGATGGGCGGGAGACCCTGGGCTCGTACATCGCCGAGCCCCACCTCGGCGAACCACTCACGCACCCGAGCCTGCGCGAAGAGTAGGCGCCGCGGAAGCAGACCGGCCCGGTGTTCAGAGCGCATCGACGAGCGACTCTGCTGCCCGCTCGACGGTCAGCCCCCAGACTGAGACGCCGGTCGTCATCGCCAGCAGCGTGTCGAGGCCGAAGAAGGCGAACAGGCCGGCGGCGACGAAGTACGCCTTCCGGAGGTCGAAAAATCGCGAGAAGCGGCTGAAGAAGTACGCATTGACGAGGCTCACGGGGATGATCGCCAGCATCTCGCCGGCCCAGATCGCAGACGTGGCGCCGTACTGGGCGGCGAGACTGATCGTCACTAGCTGCGTCTTGTCGCCGAACTCGCCGGCCGCCATCAGCACGAAGATCGGGAGGTAGCCGCCGAACCGGTCGGGCACCTCTACGTCCGTACCCGGAACCGTCACCTCCTGGACGATCGCCATACCCCCGTCGGTCGTCGCCGATTCCCCCATTGCCGTGTCCGCGCCGGGTGCCGGCGCCGACCGCAGCAGCAGGTAGGCAAACAGGAGAAACATCGCCGCGGAGAGCCCGTCGAGCGCGACCGGCGGCAGCGCCTGCTGCAGCGCCTCCCCGAACCAGATCTCCAGCGCCGTCCAGCCCGCGAACGCAGTGCCGGCGGTCGCGACAACGCCCAGCGGGTGGTACCGTGTCGAGAGCGCGGCGATGATGAGCTGGACTTTTTCGCCGGGCAGCACGGCTAACTGCGCGAAAAACGCGACCACGACGACCGTGAAATACTCGCTCATGCGCCGTACTCACCGTGCAGTGACTGCCGGGCGTCGGAAGGGCTCCGCGGAGAGGTGGACCGCACCGGCGGGACCCATTACGATGAGTTAGACGGAGCTAATTTGAAAAAGCCTCTCATCTATACACCCGGACGTGAAAAACACCTTTGGATCAGCCACTCCAGGGTTGACACATGAGCAATCAGTCGCTTCGGGGCCCGGCGGAGACGACGGTCGAACAGTGCATGGACCTCCAGGCAGCGGAATCGTGTGCGATCGTCACCGACGACGAGCGGCAGGGGATCGCCGAGGCACTGTACGGGGTCGCGGCGGAAATCACGGCGGAGACGACCCTCCTGCGGTACCCGCCGGGGGACCTCCATGGCGAGGAGCCGCCGGACGCGGTGGCTGGCGCGATCACTGCGGCCGACGTCGTGCTCGCACCGACGACCAAGAGCCTCAGCCACACGACTGCCCGCGTCGAGGCGGTCGAGGCCGGCGCGCGCATGGCGACGCTGCCGGGGATCACTGATGCCGTGTTCCTGATGGGACTGGACGCCGACTACAGGAGCATCGCCGAGGAGTGTGCGACCGTCCTCGAACAGGTCGAGGACGCCGAGGAGATCCGGGTCACCTCGCCGCAGGGGACCGACGTTACGCTCCGGCCGGGCGAGCGCGCCTGGCGCAAGGACACCGGCATCGTCCACGAGCCGGGCGACTTCTCGAACCTGCCCGCGGGCGAGGTGTTCGTCAGCCCCGAGACTGGCGACGGCACAGTCGTCGTCGATGGCACGATGATGCCCCACGGGAAACTCGACGAGGGGCAAACGATCAGCTTCGAGGTGGAGGACGGGTACGTCACCGCCATCGACGACGACGGCCTCCGCGAGCAGGTCGAGGACGGCGCCGCCGAGGTGGGCCAGGACGCTTACAACCTCGCCGAACTGGGCATCGGGACGAACGTCGCAGTCACCGAACTCGTGGGGTCGGTGCTGCTTGACGAGAAGGCCGGCGGCACCGTCCACCTCGCCATCGGCGACGACCACGGCATCGGCGGCGGCGTCGAGGCGCCGATCCACCTTGACGGCATCCTCCGGGAGCCGACGGTGTACGCCGACGGCGAGGAGGTCGAACTGCCGAGCGGCCCGCAGTAACAGATCGACCGATCAGTAGACGACGAAAAACACCGCAAGGAGGACGATGGCGGCCACGGCGAAGCCGGTCCGCAGGCGGCGCTGCCTGGTCGGCGAGAGGTCGAAGCGGTCGGCAGCCCACGCGGTTCCTGCCACGCCGGACAGCAGCGTCACGAGACCGATGGCGACGACCAGGGCCGCCTGACCGACGGACTGGCCGATGAACAGGAACCCGTAGGCGGTGACGAACGCGCCAAAGAGGATGTTCAGCCGACTCACGCGGCTGGAGCCGCCGGTCGACGTGTCGGTGCTCACGTCGGGAGCAACGGACAGTAGCTGTATAACAGTTGGGTGGCACTGCGCGACCGTATCATACTGATTGTTGTGACTCTTTCCCGCCGGGTATTCCTCAGACGCCAGTTTCGGGCCGTGAAACCGCCCTATTGTGACATGGTGCCGAAAACACTCACAACAATCACTATCAGCGGGCGGCGATCGCCTCGATCTCGACGCCGACGCCCTTCGGGAGTTCGTCGACCGCGATGGCGCTGCGGGCCGGCGGGTCCCGGTCGAAGAACGTCTCGTAAATGTCGTTCATCTCCTCGAAGTCGTCGATGTCGTCGAGGTACACCGTCACTTTCAGGATGTCGGCCATGCTCGCGCCGGCCGCCTCCAGCACCGCCTCGACGTTCTCCAGCGCCTGCTCGGTCTGGATGTCGATGTCCGCGCCGTCGAGCAGGTCACCCTCCGGCGTCAGCGGGATCTGCCCCGCCGTGAACGCGAGGTCGTCGGTCGTCGTCGCCTGGCTGTACGCGCCCACCGCTGCCGGTGCCTCGTCACTGCTGATCGTGTCGCGCATACGCGAGTCGTCTCCCGGATCACCCTTAAACGGTCGGGGTTTCGCGATCAAGATCTGTTCGTAACCACGTCAGGTGAACGGTTGATCCGGCGAAAATGCGGCCGCGAGACGGACTTCGATTAGTTCTTGGGCGCTCGCGGCAACGCACACCTGTGTCTCGTCGTCAGCTGTTCGGGTCGCTGTGTACGATGGCGTTTCTGGTCAACCTGGCACGGGTCGTGTTTGCACCGTTGCTCCAGCCCGCTGCAGCCGACTTTCAGGTGACTGCGGCGTCGCTAGGCGTCGTCACGAGCGGGGCGTGGCTGGGGAGCGCCGCACCGCGCCTGCCGACCGGCTACCTGCTCACGCGCTTACCGCGCCATTACGTGATCGCCGGGACTGGGACGCTGCTGGTCGCCACGTCGGCGTTCACTGGTCTCGCGGGGTCGGTGCTCCACCTCACGATCGGCGCCGTCCTCATGGGGCTGTCCAGCGGCATGTACTTCATCGCTGCCAACCCCTTGGTGAGCGAACTGTTCCCCGACCGTGTCGGGTCGGCGATCGGCGTCCACGGGATGGCGAACCAGGTCGCGGCCGTCGGCGCGCCGCTGGTACTCGGCGCGATCCTCGCGGTCAGCGACTGGCGGACCACCTTTTTCTGCATCGCCGCCGTCGCCGCCGTCTCGACGGTCGCGCTGGTCCTGGCTGCCCGCAGGACCGACCTCCCCGACGCGGGGTCAGCCGACCACAGCCTGATCGCGGCCGGCCGCGAACAGTGGCAGCTGATCCTCACCGGCATCGCCTTCATCGGCGTCACCGGGTTCCTCTGGAACGCGCTGTTCAACCTCTACGGCGACTACCTGGAAGTAGCCAAAGGGATCGACCCCGGGACGGGCCGGCTGCTGCTGTCGCTGATGTTCGCGGCCGGCATCCCCGCGTTTCTGGTCACCGGCCGCCTCGCCGACAGGAGGCCGAACGTGCCGCTGCTGCTCAGGATCGTCGGCACGTTCGCGGTCACCGTCGTCTGCCTGACGTTCGTCCAGGGATTCGTTCCGATCGCCGTGCTCAGCGTCGTCATCGGTTACGTCATTCACTCGGTGTTCCCGGTGCTGGACACCTACATGCTCTCGTCGCTGCCGGACAGGCACCGGGCGAGCGCCTACGCCCTCTATTCGTCGTCGATGATGCTGGTCCAGGCGGGGGGATCGGGCATCATCGGCACGGCGGTCGCGGGCGGACTGGGCTACGACGCCGCGTTCCGGGGGAGCGCCATCGGCGTCAGTCTCGTCGTCGCCACCCTGTTCGTCCTCTACCGCACCGACCGGCTCCCCGCCGGCGGCATCCCCGGCAAGGCACCGGCGTGATCCGGCCGGGAACTGCCCCTGACCCGGTCGCAGTTCGGGACCCAATATGCTGTGCTTCCCGTTCGTCGCGGCCGTGCGGCCGGCGTGTCCGGAATCCGTGGTGCGTAAGCGTTTAATCCGCTGCCAGAGTAATCGCTCTATGGCCGACTGTCCACTCGCCGACGAGTGCCCCAGTTTCAGCGAACGCATCGAAGGGATGGGGTGCCAGCACTACGGGGACCGCGGGGGTGCTGAATGGTGCAATCACTACAACCAGCCGATCGAGGACCTGAAGTCCCAGCCAGTCAAGTCCGGCGAGGAGGTCGTCATCGAGGTCGAGGACATCCACGAGAGCGGCGCGGGCGTCGGGCGCACCGACGACGGGTTCATCATCATGGTCGACGGCGTCCTGCCGCCGGCCCGGGCCCGCGTCGAGGTGACGAAGGTCCGCTCCAACCACGCGCGCGCCGAGGAACTCGAACGCCTCCCCGACGAGGCGGACGACGAGGCTGACATCGACGAGGAAGCCGAGGCCGACGACGGGGAGGCGGGCCAGGAGAGCGAGGATGACCCGCGGCTCGGCAGCCGGGACAACTTCTGGGGCAGTTGACGGCGACACGGATCACTGTTCGGCGATCTCCTGAACTCGATTTTAGCAGTCGGCCACCACTGCGGCGTTGCGGAAATTCCGGTCAGCAAACGCCTAGAGGTACGCCGCGTCCCAGCGGCTCGGTTTCCGGTCGTTGCCGCAGCTGTCACACTGGATCCGGCCCATCGAATCCATCGCATTGGCGAACCGCTCGCATTTCCCACACCAGTAGCCGTAGATGTCGGTCGCCGCCTCGTCGGTGTAGGCCACGTGGAACGGCGCGAGCGAGCCCTGCTCGGTGGTGTTGTGGTCGAGGTAGACTGACTGCCCGTCGACGTCGAGCTGTTCGAGCCCGCTCTCCTCGAGTTCGGCGTACACGTTCTCGACGTACGGCTCGCCGTCGATCTCGACCTCCTCCTCGCCAACCTTCTCCAGCCCCTGGCGCTCGTAGAACGCGTTGCCGTCGGGGTTGTCCGCGAGCACGCGCCCCTGGATCGTCGGTGCGCCGCGGTCCTCGAGATGCTCGCGGGTTTCCTCGAACAGCTGCTCGCCGTACGACTCCGCCCGGTAGTCCGGATCGACGTGGAGCCACCGCAGCTCCGCAGTCCCACCCTCCCGGATCGAACTCTCCGAGAACCCGACCGTCTGCTGGTCGGACTCCGCCACGAGCAACAGCTCGTCGTCGGCGTCGAGGATCTCCTGCAGCCTATCCTCCCCGTACCACTCCTCGATCGCCCCGGCGATCGCCTCCGGCTCCAGCGAGTACGACGCCTGCAACGACCGCCGCGCCACGTCCCTGATTGCTGGCCGATCCTGTGGCTGCGCTTCGTGGACGTTCATACTGTTCACTTTGGTCGGGTTTGACATAAAATTACACCCGATCTGTTCGTACTGTCGTACTGTACTGGTAGTTACCTGGACGTATAGTCACATATCACACAACGAAACAAACATATCAGATTCTAATTGTATCGGCGCGGTCGGTCGATGGGGGCGCACAGCGCCGACAGCACGGCCGCCCTGAGCGCGAATTTGCGTACTGGCTTGTCGTAACGCTAAAGAGTCGAACATGCCTTCTTACGTATACCATGAGCAACGCACGTCTCGACTGGAGGTGGTCCTGTGGGTGTTGAGATACGCGAATCGCCCGTCTCGGCGGAGGAGTTCGCGGAGATGGAGCGGTTCGTTCACGATTATCTCGCCGCAAGCGTCGCCAACGAGGACGAGGGCGGGCGGATGCGCTGGTACCCGTGGCACTCCGCGGAGTACCGGTACAACCACATCCGCAACGTGGTCGACCTCGCGGAGGAGATCGCGAGCGAGGAGGGAGCCAACGTCGACGTGACGCGGATCGCGGCGCTCTTTCACGACATCGCGAAACTCGAGGTCGACCAGGACGTCCACGCGGAGGAGGGCGCCCGCATCGCCCGGGAGTACCTCGAAACCCAGGCGGAGTACCCCCGGTCGTTTGTCGACCAGGTGTGCCGGTCGGTCCAGGAACATTCCTACCAGGGCGACATCGAGGACCTGGCCCTGGAGACCCAGTGTCTCATCGAGGCCGACATCCTCGACAAGGTAGGCGCCAACGGCGCCGCCCTGATGCTGCTGCGGATGGGTTACGAGTCCCGCACACACATGGACGCCGCGGAGATGGTCGGCCGCGTCATCGAGCGCGGCCAGGAGGCCAAAGAGCGCGTCCGGAGTCAGACGGCGATGGACATCGCCTACCGCCGGCTAAAACGCGTCCGGTGGTTCCAGGAGTGGCTCGAAGCCGAGGTCGCCGGCATCGAGTGATCACAGCAACGATCCGATCCCGTCCCAGAGGAAGAACACGCCGAAGCCGGCCAGCACGAGCGCGCTGCCGATTGCCACCAGCGGCGCGAACGCGTCCACTCGGCGGCGTCCGGCCACGAGCGCCCCCGGGAAGCCGACGATCCAGACGACGATGCCGCCGAACAGGCCGGCCAGCAGTGCGGGGCTGCCGGTCGCGACCACCATCGTCCCCGCCAGCGCGTCGCCGGCGACGGGGACGTACGAGAGCACGTCGATCTCGCCGGGTTTGAGCAGGCCCACCCCGACGGTCAGCCAGAAGAGGATCTGGTAGGGGTTGGTCAGCGCGAGCACGAACGCTTTCTGGAACCCGCGGCCGGCCTCGGTCTCGCCCTCGCCGGTCAGCGTTGCCTCAGCGTCTCTGGCCGCGCCGACCGCGAAGTACAGCATGAGCACGCCGCCGGCGGTCACCATCCCCGCACGGAGCGTCGGGAACCGCTCGACGACGGCGACGACGCCGATCAGCGCGAGCACGAAGAAGACGGCGTCGGCCAGCATCGCCCCGAGGCCGGCCCGAAACCCCGCGCCCCAGCCGCGGACGACGCTCTCCTCGGCGATGATCGCGTTCATCGGCCCCGGCGGCGCGGCGAGCGCCAGCCCGAACACCATCCCCGCGGCGAACGTCACGACCGTCTGGACGACCACACCCGCTGTTCGGTTGTTCCCGTGAAAAACGTGGCCCCGTCGGCTGTCAGCCCCGCTGCGCGACGGTCAGGGCTGTTCGACCCGCTCGACCTCGAACTGGCCGGGGTCGTCGACCAGTTCCGCGATCCGCTCG
Source organism: Halobacteriales archaeon QS_4_66_20 (assembly GCA_003021015.1). GTDB lineage: Archaea > Halobacteriota > Halobacteria > Halobacteriales > Haloarculaceae > Halovenus. Next base: position 12,858 of record PXRK01000072.1, read on the forward strand.
CGCGCCCCGGCCGGCGAGTCGGCGACCACGACGAGCCCGTCCACGGGGGGCTCACCCCGGGCGCGGTACGCCGCGGCGTCCGCGAACTCCGTCGCGTAGGTCCGCAGCGTCCCCCGCACCTCGCGTTCGAGCTCCGGCAGCGAGAGGTCGCCCTCCTCGTACTCCGCGAGCGCCTCCTCGATCGTCCGTAGCGTGGCGATCCGGTCCATGCGAGCGCCCGCCGATCACGTCGTCCGCAGGTGATCGGTCTTGGGTTCGTACACCTCGCCCTTCTGTTTCAGTTTGTCGATCTCGTGTTCGGCTTTCGAGGCGTCCATCCCCTGCTCCTCGGCGCGCTCGACGATCACGTCGACGGGCGCGCCCTCGTCGTACTCCTCCTCGATCGTCTCGATCAGCGACTTGATGTTCATGATCCGGTCGCGCTGGCTCTTGGAGGTGCCCGTCTCGATCATGTCGGCGTCGAGTTCGCCCGTCTCGGGGTCGAGCCCGATGTCCTCCAGGCAGTACTGGGCGATGTCGATCGCCCGCTGGGCGTCGTCGGCCTCGACGGTATCGGAGAGCCGCACCCGCGCGCTCGCCTCCGCCAGCCGCACCAGCGCCTCCAGCTTCCGGGCGGTGACCGGCACCGGGGCGTCCTCGGCCTCGCCCCGCGTGCGGAGCTTCACGTAGTACTCCTGGATCTCGTCTTTGGCCTCCTCGGTCATCGTCGGGTAGCAGTTGCGCTTCGCGTACGCGACGTACTTGCGCAGTAGTTCGGGGTCGATCGTCGGCGCGACGTCCTCGGTCACCCGCTCGACCTCCTCCAGGCTGTAGTTCGAGGTGCTGGTCTCCTCGCGGTGGGTGTTCAGCTCCCCCGCGTAGTTCGTCTGGAGAATGTGCTCGGCCAGTTCGGCGTCTTTCTCCTCGTCGGGCTGGTCGGTGACAGTGAAGATCAGGTCGAACCGCGAGATCAGCGGCGGCGCCAGGTCGATCTGCTCGCCGATCGGCTCGTACTCGTCGAACCGGCCATAGGTGGGGTTGGCTGCTCCGAGGAGTGAACAGCGCGACTTGAGTGTGGCGTTAATTCCAGCCTTGGAGACGCTGATGGAATTGTGCAGGACGACGCCCTGGCTGACGAACGTGTTGGTCGGTTCGACCGTGATGTCGTACACCCACTCGCAGGCGTACTCGCCCTCGTTGGGCACGGTTTCGACGTTCGTCACACGGTAGTACCGGAGTGACGTCCGTTCTTCGAGTGCGTCGTCGTGACGGGGGTCGGCAGGGTCGACGACCTGTTCGACGAACTGCTCGGTCGAGTCACCCATCACATACGTCTTCCAGGAGTCTTCGGCTGTGTCATGGTGAATGCGGGACGCCACACCGATCTTGGTGAGCGCGTCGGCGTAATCCTCCGCGAGGCCTTCCGATGCTGTCGAGAACGACATCGCCTCGCTCTCGACACCGCCGTCGCCCGCGAATGCTCCGACGAGGAACCGGCGAATGACTCCCTCGGAAGCGCCGAGAACTGCTGCCGGAATCCGCTTCTCGCGGGCCGTGTGCATTACTTCCGGAACGTTCGATTCGAACCAGCGGTAGAGCTTCGTCGAGGTCCACCGCTTAGTGATCGTCCCGGCCGCGTTCGTGGTGTCGCTGCTCTCCATCCCGAAGACCGACGACATCAGCCGGTCCATCCGGTCGAGAAGCCGCTCGTCCTGGTTCGAGAAGCCGATCTCGTGGGACGACCCGGCGTAGGAGTGTCCCTCCGCAATGAGGAACCCGAGGATTTCACCAAGTTTGGGCGAGAGCTCCGCCGGCAGATCGACGTCCTTCTCCTTGCCAACCTGCGTCTCGCCGTCGAGGGAAACTGGTTGTGTCGAGTTCGGGAGTTTCCGGGGCGCGGGGACGAACGCACCCTCATCAATCGCTCGCGCCTCGACAGTGCCGACACCGCCGTCGTCCTCGACGAACAGCGGGTGTTCGGGGGTGACGAGGACTTCCCGACCATTAGAGAACTCGACGCGGACGAACTCCTCCGGTGCTTCGTGGCGGCTCACCCGGTCGACGTCGGTCTTGCGGATCTCGTTACTCTCCAGGTCGACCGTGTGCACCCCCACGTCCTCGACTGGCAGAATTTCGCAGTCGACGCCGCCGACGACGCTGTCGGGAGCCGCCGCCATCTTCCCGTCGACGAACTCGCCGATCTTCACCCGTCGGCCGTCCGCGAGCAACACCTCCGAATTCGGGTGGTAGGACTGCTGTTCGAGCGCTTCGTGCATGGCGCTTTGGTCCTCAGAATTGTGGATAACCATGCCGTTTGCGACAAAATTGTGTGTCCCCTCGACGGTGAGATCGTAGACAGAAGCGTCCGTGTCATTCTCCGCGGAAACCGCCTCGACTGACACAACCCGACAAGAGGTGACCTCGTCGTGGTGGTCGCCTCCGTTCGGAGACACCGAATCGGCTGTGGTCGTCATCCCACCATCGGTCACGGAGTGTCGTTCGGCATCTGGGACGTAGACATAGTCTCCCCGGTCGAGTGCTGTGGCCGGCTTCGTCGCACGTTTTCCGTCAACATGCACGATGAACGGATGATCGGCGGTGGTAGTTACTGAATCACCAGACTCGAGTGTGACACGATACAGTGTATCCGGTGAACGGTATTCGTGGACTGCGGTGACAGCGCGGCGTTCGATCGTTCCAGCATCGGTCATCGTGTGCACCTCCGCGTCCACGCCCCGGATCGTCCGACCGTTTTCGAGTTGTTCTATCGAGCCAGACCGTTCCCACTCGGTCGCAAACTCCTTGATCGGCTTCTTTCCACCCGGCGTGTGAACAAGCGTATCACCAGTCACGCACCGCATCTTGTCCAGTTCGTCCACTGCGGCGATTCCCTGGTCCGCGAGCACGAGTGCGCCGGCTTCGAGCGTCCACTGCTGACCCTCGGCGAAGTCGTCGCGAACGGCCGCAGCGGTGTTGTGGGTGACGATCCCGTTGCCAATGAAGTTGTGCGTCCCGGGAACGGTGAGGTCGAACACCTCCTTCGGCCCGGTGTCGGTCGCTGTCACGACCTCGTCCCAGCGGAGCGAGGCGTCGACCGTTTCTTCCACGATGGGTTCCACCGACTCCAGTTCCCTGGATTCGAGGATCGATCGCGCGCGGTCCCGTCCGGGATCTGCACCACCAACGAGATTGTTGTGGAACTGCCCAGCCGGCCCCTCGGCAGTCGCCAGCACCCCGCCGATCGGGAGCCGTGCACCCCGACGGTCCGTCTCACCGACGAGCGCCGCCAGTTTCTCCGCTTTCTCTTCGAGACGGAACCCGATGGCCTCCGCGTACCTGTCGATGTCCTCCCCGTAAATTTCGACAAAGTGCTGGACGTGCTTCGATTCGATTACGTACCCGTCAGCACGTTCGGACGTTCCCCGGCGGTCCCGCTCCCGGCGGATCGCCCGGACACCGTACGTTTCGAGCATAAGCTGCAGCTGACGGGCCAGCTGGTCACTGATCGTCGAGAGAAGCACGCTCGACCCGCCGGTATCGCGCTGGGATACCGACCCATCCGCGTCCATGAGGCCCCGGAGGAACGAATCGACGTGCGCTGCGGTCGTCAGCTTCGGGTCGAGTGCCAGGGAGTCTTTCGGCGTCTCCATGCCGGCGTTGGCGAACAGCCGTGCGATGGTTGCACTGTGAATCCTGATACAGGGTACTTTCTCCTCCTGATACTCGATTGTGATTTCCTTGTCGAACTTCTCTGCAACAATGTCGATTGCGTTCTGGAGGATCGTCTCGTCGCTGTTCGAAATGCGGACACAGCCTCGGTTCCCGTCACGGCGACCGAGGCGGATGTCCCCATCACCGAAAACGAGCCCGAGTAGATACAGCAGATCGGCGTCGAACGTTTCCGGGATTGTGATGCTATCACCGTGCCGCAGCATGAGGCGTTCAAACGCGATGTCCTCACGGGAGAGTCCGGTTGCGTCGAGAATTCGATCAAGTTTCTCCAAGGGAACGTGCTGATTCGACAGGTGATCGTAGATGAAATCCTCCGACAGATCGAGCGCGGCAGCGGCATCACGGAGCGTCCCGAACTCTTCGTAGAGCGCTTCACGAACCCGTTCCAGGGACGCGTCTGCAAGCTCCACTTTTTCCTCGGTTAGTTCGAGGAACTCCCGGACCGGGACGCACTCACGGTCGAGGGGCTCCTGTACGTCGTAGGCTGGGACGGCGACGTGATCCCCTTCGGTTACGTCTGCGATGTCTGTCCACTCGATGCCGTTCTCGCCACAGACCAGCACCGGCGTCCTTCGCGACGCCTCCAGCTGTTTGCCGTGTCTGGTTTCGATCCGGCGGCACGGCTTTTGGGGCATCCGCCAGACGTGCGACGCCTCCCGCTGTTCGACCGTTCCGCTCTCGCGATCGAAGGTACACAGCTCCGTTCGGTACTCGCTGGCTGTTTCGGCCTCGACTGGGTCCGGCAGTTTCGTTTCTACGATTTCCCTGATTTCACGGAACCCATCCGACGTGTGGACGAGGGTATCACCAGTCACACAGAGCCCTGCCGAGCTGCTGCCTTTCCCGGAGGTGTACACCGACCGGGGCGCGATGTTTCTTATATATTGGAGCAGCTGTGAGTTGTGGGAGACGAGGCCCTCCGAGATGTAGTTGTGCGTCTCCTTGACTTCGAGGTCGTACACCCAATCGTACTCCGGCTCAATGCGCTCTATCGTCTCGATACGTTCCCACCGAATCGGGGCTTCGGCTACCTTCCGTAGTCGACTCACCTGTTGCGATGCATCGAGTGCTTGATCGATCCGTTCGACGATGAGATCCCGAGCGCCGGCAACGTTTCCGCCATCGGGGACGACACCGTTCCGTTCGTAGTAACTCACCGCTGTCTGGGTGACGTCCATCCCACCTGCCAGTGAATCCTGAGAAATTCCGAGTTCCTCACGCGCCCTTTGAATGTCATTCCAGTCGCCCTCGGCAACAGCAACCCGCAAGTCGCGCAAGTAATCGAGTCGCTTTTCGAATGCCGATAAGACAGTTGCAAGGCTCTCTTTGCTCGGATTTCGGTCTCCGCGTTCGTAGTGCTGGTAGGTGGTTCGTGGGATGTCACAATCGGACTGTGAGAGCGCGAGTCTCTCCCGAATCTCACGAAGGAGGGTGTCCACGTGAGGGATAACGTCGGTGTTCGTATTTCGCGATACTTCACTGAACGCCGCTGCTGCCTGAGCTTTGCGCTCCGTGACAAATCCGATCTCACGGAGATACGTTTCGAAGTCATCCCCACTGATACGCAGCCGATAGCTGTCGTTTTGCCGTTCGGAGAGCGTCGAATGGATCCCGGCTGACTGAAGAAGTGCCCGAACGCCCTCAAGCAATTCGCGGCTCATCGAAGCGACAGTGATCTCACGTTGCGTGGTCGACACGTGCCCTTCGCTGTCTATGTAAGCTTTGAGGAACGCAGCCTGTGTGCGTTCGTCCGCCCTGAGGAACGCCTCGGGGACACGTTGCTCCGCTGATGGTTCGAGAACAGCCGGTTCGAGATTCTGCAAGAAGCTCACGAACTCACCGGCAGAACAGAAAATTTCCTTCGCCTCTTTCGAGGGACGGCTTTCACGTTCAGTGTACGTCAATCCGAGCTGTTCGTACGACTGTTTGACATCCGACAAGATCTCGGAATCCTCATTCGTTATCGTAACTGCCCCAGTATTGTCCTCGTCCAATTCGACGTATCCCTCAGCTATGATGTAACCGGTGAGACGGGCAAGCCACGGCTCCCACGTCTCCGGAAGCGACAGACGGACTGCGTTGTTTGCCCGGGAACGACGATAATCGACTGTGAGAGCTGTGGTCGAGGTTGTCGGAATCATCTCGGGCGCCGCAACGAACGAGCCCTCACGCAGATCTTGTGCTTTCCGCGGTTTGAAATCCCCCCCGGATTGGACGAATAGTGGATGTGATGGTGTGACTTCAAGCGTCCGTCCACTCGTCGTACTCAACCGATACATCTCATCTGGGGCCTCACGTTTCCACACTTTCGAGGCCCGTTTTTCCGCAATTCGACTGTTTTCAGTCAGAGAGGGGACTGGAATGTCGACGCTATCGTAGACGCCATCGTCGACCGGTTTCGGATCGTCGAGATTCTCCTCAACGAGGTCATCGATCCGCTTTCGACGGCCGTCAGCGAGCGTAACCAACTGATCACCTTTCATACACTTTCCGGTACCCGGATCCCCCACCAGAAGAATGTGGAGGTCGCCGCGGGTCCGGGATTCGTCGGGGAGGAACTTCGTGACGCCGGAGAAGAGCTGGAAGATCATCGCCCGTTTCTCCATCTCGAAGCCGTAGATCGAGGGGGCGATGGCGCCCTCCATCTGCTCGTAGATGTCCGGCGTGTTCGACAGTTCGACGATCTCCTTTTTGTCCTCGTCGGTGATGTCCATCTCCTCGAACTGTTCGTCCTCGATCTCGACGGTCATCCCGTCCATGTAGATGTCGAACATCGGCGACTTCTCGCGGTCGCCGCCCTGTTGTTCGAGCTTCAGAATACCGGAGACGGAGACGTGGTCGCCGGCGGTCACCTCGCCGGTGATGTCGTCCTCGATGTTGGCGTCGATGTTTTGCGGGGTCTCGCCGCCGCGCAGCCCCTCCGGAGACTCCTGGACGCGGAGCTTCTGGGCGTCGATGAACTCCGACTGGTCGTAGTTGATCCGGAACGGGCCCTGGCGTTCACAGCCCTGGCACTCGTGGGGCTCCTGGAAGTCGCCGTCCTGCGGGATGCGGGTGAGCGTGCCACAGCGCTGGCACTCGAAAGCCGCCGTCGTGATCTTCGGGCGGACGTCGGTCGCCTTCCGGACGATCCCCTGGATCTGGATCAGCATGCCGCGGTGGTCCGAGCGGATCGCACGGATATCGGTTGTCTGGGGGAGGTTGTGGACCCGGACGTGGGCCTGCCCGAGCGAGACGTCAACCGGGAGGTCGTACAGCCGCAGGGCCTCCTCGGCGTACTCCAGGAGCTGGGTGGGCTTGTTCCGGAAGTCGTCGGCCAGGTCCGGATCGAACCGGTAGAGGTCCTGCCAGTCGACGTACAGCGACTTCTCCTCGTTGGGGTACTTCTGGGCCAGCTCCCCGATCTCGTTACGGTAGTAACTCCTATAGAACTCCTCGAAGCTGTCGATGAGTTCGTTGTCGTCCGCGCGTGCCATTCAGTGAACCCGAGATAGTTCCCGCTCCCTCAAAAAGGGTAGGAAACCCCGCACTGGAACTGAAACGAGGGGGTGTGGGGGCTCTTGTTGGCAGTGGTTAGAGAAGCAAAGCTGCTGACGGAGCCACGAAGAAAGCCCTCGGCGCGGTCGCGCCCGCTGAGCGGGATATCCTCGCTCCCTCCGGTC
>PXRK01000073.1 GCA_003021015.1 Halobacteriales archaeon QS_4_66_20
CTAAAAAAGAACCAAGAAGCGCAATTCACCCTAACTACTATATCGCTCAACGTGGTTAGTCTCACCAGCAGGATTCCCCTAGATGATTATTGTGACTGTTTACCGGGTCGACTGCACGACTGCGTGCGGTCGATCCCGGAACGACTCACAATAATCACTATCACTGCTGGTGACCCCGGGGAGCAGCGTTCACGATAGTACTATTAAAGGGGGCCACGCAGATTGGGCCACATAGAGGAACCGGCCTGATTATGAGAGACGGAGGTGCCGAAGTCACCGACGATGATGTTTACGCCTCGGAGCAGGAGAGCGCAGAGTACCGGGGGAGCTCCTACGTTCCGACAGCGTACGACAACCTCGACATCGCACCGGAAGCCGAGGGCTATCCCGAGCAGGGCCGGGACCCCGATGGGGGGTTCCGGGTACTGGACCTGCCGAAGGTTCCCAAGCTCTCGACGGTGATCGGGCCGAGCACGATTATGCTCGGGGCATCACTGGGCAGCGGCGAGACCCTGTTCTGGCCCACGCTGATCGCCCAGCACGGCTGGGTCCTGTACTGGGCGTTTTTCGTCGGCGTGATCACGCAGTTTTTCATCAACACCGAGATCCAGCGCTGGACGCTGGCGACCGGTGACTCCGTCTTTCGCGCCTTCGAACGCGTCCACCGCCTCTGGCCGCTGTTCTTTCTCGGTCTCGGATTCGTCAGCCTCGGGTGGCCGGGCTGGGCAGCCTCCGCCGCCGAGGTCGGCGCGCTCACCCTGGGGATTGACTCGATGGCCGTCGAGGCACCCGGCGTCACGCTCGAAGCCTGGAAGCTGTTTGGCATCGTGCTGATGCTTTTGATCTGGGTGAGTTACCAGTTAACGCCGCTTATGTACAACATCGTCGAGGGGATCCAGATGGTGCTGGTCTCGTTGTCGGTCCTGTCGGCGATCGTCCTGTTTCTCACACTCGGGTCGTTCGCCGAACTCTCGAAAATCCCGGGCGGGATTGCAGGCGTCGGAACCATCCCGCCGGAACGGGACGTTGCGGTCTTTTTCGGCGGCCTGGCCTACGCCGGTGCCGGAGGCTACCTGAACCTCTCACAGAGCCTGTGGGTCCGCGAGAAGGGCTACGGGATGGGCCGGTACCAGGGCCGGGTAAAAAACCCGGTCGTCGGCGACGATCCCGAGCCGGTCCACCGCAACGGGTTCAGCTTCCCTCCGACCCCGGTCAACGTCGAACGCTGGCGGGGGTGGTGGCGACTCGCCCAGTGGGAACATTTACTGACGTTCGTCGTCGGGCTGTTCATCACGGCGACCATGCTGATGGCTCTTGCTGCCGAGTACGCGCTCGGAACGGCACAGGAGGGTGTCACGATGTGGAGCACCGTCGTCGTCCCGCAGGTGGACCCGATACTCGCCACGTTGCTTTTCGTGACGCTGTTTTTCGCGCTCCTGACCACGGAGTACGGCATCGTCGAGTCGTTCGTCCGCAACAGTGCCGACATCGTCTACGAGCTGCACGGTCGCCGTGCGGGATGGAGTTTGCCGCGCATCTTCTGGATTCTCCTGACGCTGTTCGTTCTCTGGGGTGTGCTCATCCTCTCGCTTCCGATCCCTATCGAGCAACCGTTCGGCCTGCTCGTGCTGGCCGCAGCCATGTCGGGCGTGATGATGTGGCCCTACACCGTCCTCGTTCTCCTGATCAACACCTGGCGGCTCCCCGAACACACCCAGCCGGGCTGGCTCCGGATCGGCATGCTGTGGTGGGCGAGCAGCTTCTTCGGCTATTTCAGCGTTATTCTGATCGGTCAGTCGCTGGCTTCCATCTTCGGGCTCGACGGTTTCACAGCTCGGGCGGACATCGTGAGCAGTGAACCGGGCGCGTTCGTTCTCTTTGCCGTCTTCATCTGCGTCCAGGCGGTGGTCGTCGTCAGCTCCGCCCGGGCGAAGCGCCGATCGACCGAGGCCACCGACTACATCGACAGCCCGGACGGGCTGTTCAGGTGAGACGATGGCGGGGCTTGCCGGGCTCGCGGCCCACCGCCGGTGGATCTACGCCGGCGGGCTGCTCGTGATCGGCGGCGTCCGGTTCACTCCGCTCGCGGGGCCCGCCAGTATCGGCGCCATCACCCTCGTCATCGCGATCATGGGCCTCACGTACGCTGGCGAGCACGTGGCCGACGGCGGCGCGGTCCGGACCCTTCCACTCCTGGTCGGGCTCGCCGGCGTCGCTGTCGGGAGCGCGGTCGCGCTCACCGGCCGGGCCGTCGGCCTCGTTTTCGTCGCCGGTGGACTGCTCTTCCTGCGCCGTGCGGGTGCGGGGGCCAGCCGGCGATCGAGTGACGGCGACGCTGGTGGTGAGACGACATGAGTGACCCGGGCCCGGCCGGTCAGCCAGGTGGCGATCCCGGCGGGTCCGAGGACAGCCGGGGCGGCGACGGTACGGGTCCGGGGCCGGTGCACGTCCACGTCCACCTGGCCGTGGCGGGGACGTTTCCGCTCCGGGTGGCGGACGTCCTCTTCGCCGACCGGGCGGTGCTCGTTGTGGAGTACGAGCTACTGACGCCGCTGTTCGGGGTCGCCCGCGGCGGCGTCCCGAGGGCCGGCGAGCGGGCACGGGAGGTGTACCGCCGCGAGGGGCCGGCGGGCCTGCTGGCCACGGCCGATCGGGTCCACCGACTGCCGTATCCCGGCCTCGATGGGGTGCGGGTTTATGACGGGAGTGCCATCGGCAGGCCGAAGATTGCGCTCGATGCAAGCGAGGGGGCGCCGTACGCCTATCGCGTCCACGCGCCGGTCGACGTGCCGGCGCTGACGGTGGCGCTCGAGGACCTCGGCGCACGTCGCGGGTTCCAGGTGTCCTCGCTATCGCGTGTCGGCTTCAGACCGCTTGCCAGCCTGCGGCGGTTTCTCGCCGACCGCTGACGGTCACCGCCGCCGGTCGTCGGGTTCCCGCCCACTGTCGAGCGCCTCGTCGAGCAGCTGGATCGGGTGCGGGGGTTTGCCGTCGCGACCCGCCGCTTCGAGTAACTGCGAGCGACAGGACGTGCCGGGCGCGACGACGCGCTCGCCCGGCGAGTCGTCGACCTGATCGAACAGCAGGTCCGCGATGGCCATGCTCATCGAGTAGTGTTCGGCCTCGTAGCCAAAGGAGCCGGCCATCCCGCAGCACGTCGAGTCGAGGTCGTCGACGGCGTACCCCGCCCGGCGGAGGACGTCGACCGCGTGGTGGTCTTTCGTGATCGCCGTCTGCTGGCAGTGGCCGTGGTAGGCAAGATGCTCGTCGGCCGGGGCCACCGCGAGCCCCCCGTCCAGCCCGAACGCGTCCAGATACTCCATGACGCCGTACGTGTTCGCTGCGACGGCCTCGACGTCGTCGCCCGCGAGCAGGTCGAGGTAATCGTTCTGGTACATCACGGCGTCCGAGGGCTCGACGCTGATCACGTCCCAGCCTTCCCGGATCCACGGCGCGAGCGCGTCCACGTTCCCGCGGGCGGTCTCGCGGGCGTGATCCAGCATGCTCTTGGAGTGGGCCGGCCGCCCGCTGTCGCCCACGTCGCCGGGGATCGCCACGTGGACGCCCGCGGCCTCGAGCACTCTAACCGCCGCCTTCCCGATTTCGGGCTGGGTGTAGTTCGTGTACGGATCCGCGATCAGCAGTGCTTGCCGCTCGGCGTCGGCCGCGGCCACCGACGACGTCCGCGCCCGTTCCCATTTCCGCAGCGTTCCCCGCGTGAACGTCGGCAGGTCGCGCTCGCGGGCGATCCCGAGCGTCTTCTCCGCCAGCAGCCCCGCGCCGGGCAGCGCCTGCGCCCAGTTCGAGAACGGCGCGAGCCGGCTCCCCAGGCCGTACAGCGTCTCGACGTTCGCGAACACCCGATCCCGGAGCGGGATCCCCTCCTGCTGGTGGTACTCGTGTTTGACCTCGGCTTTCAGCTTCGCCATGTCGACGCCGCTGGGGCAGTCCCGTTTGCAGCCCTTGCAGCCGATGCAGAGGTCCAGCACCTCCTCGACGAACTCCTCGTCTGTGGGGTCCTCGGGCAGCTCGCCGCTCATCGCCCGCCGCAGCATGTTCGCCCGCCCCCGAGTCGAGGTGATCTCCTCGTTGTCGGTCGCGCGGTACGTCGGGCACATGACGCTCCCGGTGGTGTCCTGGTGGCCGGTACAGCCCGCACAGCCGTGACAGAGTTCGGCCATCCCCTGGAACCCGTTCTCGTTGTCCCAGTGCATCGTCGGCTCGAACCCCGCGTCGAACTCGTAGTCGCTGTCGTATCGCAGGTGCTCGCGCGGGTCGTGATCGCCACAGACGTTGCCCGGGTTCAACAGGAGGTCGGGATCGAACGTTCGCTTCAGGCGCTGGAACGTCCCCCAGAGCTGTTCGCCGTACAGCTTCCGGTTCCAGGTCGTCCGCGCGCGGCCGTCGCCGTGCTCGCCCGACACCGAGCCGCCGTACTCGATCACGAGGTCGGTGACCCGGTCCGAGAGCTCGTACATCGTCTCGACGCCGTCCGCCGCCTTGAGATTCACCAGCGGCCGGATGTGCAACACGCCCGGCCCGGCGTGGGCGTAGTAGGAGGCGAACGTGTCGTACTCGTCGAACAGTGCCTGGATGTCCGCGACGTACTCGGGGAGGTTCTCGGCCGGGACGGCGGTGTCCTCGACGAACGGCCAGTGCTTCTCGTCGCCGGTCCGCGACAGCAGGATCGGCAGCCCGGCCTTGCGCATCTTCCAGAACTTCGCCTGCCGGTCGGGGTCGTACGCCTCCAGCGCGTCGACGGCCTGGATCGCCGCGTCGGTCCTGATCGCCCCCTCCGTCGGGTCGAGCCCGGTTTCCGGCTCGTAGTCGGGCAGGCGGTCCGCCAGCAGCGCCGCAACCTTGCGCTTGCCGTCGTCGACGGAGTCGGCGTAGAACTCCACCAGCAGCGTCGCCGCCGTCCCCGCGGGCAGCGTCCCGACGAGATCGCTGAACTCGGGGGTCCGCCGCGCCAGATCCAGGAACACGTCGTCCATCACCTCGACGGCGGCCGGGCCGTGCTCGAGGATCGGCGCGACATCGCGCATTGCGTCGATGACGTCGTCGTAGGTCAGCAGGACGACCGACTTCGCCTCGGGCACCGGCTCCAGCGAGACGGTCGCCCCGGTGACGATGCCGAGCGTCCCCTCGCTGCCGGCCATGAGCCGCCCGACGTTCACCTCGCCGTGCTCTTTCACGTCGTTGAGGAGTGTGTCGAGGTTATACCCCGAGACGTTCCGCGTCAGGTCGGGGTAGCGCTGCTCGATCTCCGTGGTTTCCTCCCGGAGGATCCGGGACACCTCGGCGTAGACGCGCTCCTCGATCGGATCGTCGTCGTCGACCCCCTCGGCGCGGTCGTGCAGCTCCTCGACGTCCATCCAGCCGAACGTCGTCACCGTGCCGTCCGCGAGCACGACCTCGACCGCTTCGAGGTAGCCGTCGGTCTTCTCGTACTTCAGCGAGTGGGCGCCGGTCGTGTTGTTGCCGATGGCGCCCCCGAGGACGCTTTTGTCGCCCCACGCCGGGTCGGGCGCGAACTTCAGGCCGTGGGGTGCGAGGCGGTCGTTCAGGCGCGCGAGCGTGATCCCCGGCTGGGCGCGGGCAGTCCCCGCCTCCGGGTCGACGTCCAGCACGGCGTCCATCTCCTTTTTGAACTCCAGGACGACCGCCTCGTTGACCGCCTGCCCGGCAAGACTCGTCCCGCCGCCCCGCGGCAGCACCGGGATGTCGTTGTCGGCGCAGTACTCCATCACCGCCTGCACGTCCGCGGTCGAGGTCGGCGCGACGACGCCGATGGGGAGCTGCTGGTAGGCGCTGGCGTCTGTCGCGTAGAGATTCCGGGTGTAGCTGTCGAACCGGACCTCGCCGTCAACGAGTGCGTCGAGGTCGGCCACCAGCCCCGGCCGCTCGATGTCGTCGCTCCGGTAGTCGTACTCGCTGCGCCCGTCGGTGGCAGGGTCCGGCCGCCCCGTGTCTGCTATGTCGCTCATCGGTGGTTGTCCCCTGTGTGACTGTCTGCCGTGTCGCTCATCGATTCCCGTCTCCCGTGTGTCGGCTTGTAGCGCTCAGGACGCTCTGTTCACCCTCGGGCGCAATCAGTTCCACGACGTGGGCCGGCCGGTCGCCGAGGAGGTCGTCCAGCTGGTCGGTACAGGAGGTGCCGCTGGCGACGACGTGGTCGGCGTCGGCCGCACGGACCTCCGCCGCCAGGCTCTCCCCGACATCCATTGCCAGGTCGTAGTACTGGTGTTTGTAGCCAAAGGAGCCCGCCATCCCACAGCACTCGGCGTCGGTGGTCCGGACCCCGTAGCCACACCGTTCGAGGACGGCCACGCTGTAGGTGTCCAGCCCCAGCGTCCGCTGCTGGCAGTGGCTGTGGTAGGCGACCGTCTCCTCGCCGGTCGCGTGGTCGAGCGCCGCCAGGTCCCCGCCGTCCTCCAGCAGCCCGTAGACGTACTCAATCACCTCGAAGCTGTTGTCGGCGAGCGCCTCGAACCTCTCCTCGGGCAGGAGGTGCCGGTAGTCCTCCCGGAACATCGCGAGGTCGCTCGGTTCGACGACGACCACGTCGTAGCCCGCCTCGACGTACGGGTCGAGGTCGCCCGCGACCGCCTCGGCCTTCGCGCGGGCGGTGTCGATCATCCCCTGGGAGAGCGGCGCCCGGCCCGAGCCCGGCACCGACGGCACGACCACCTCGACGCCGAGCGCTTCGAGCGTCCGGACGGCCGCCTTCCCCCGCTCGACGTCGATGTAGTTGGTGTAGAGGTCGGGGTACAGCACCACTTTCCGGTCGGGGTCGGCCGGCGGGATCCGGTCGCGGCTTTCGACCCACTCGACCAGCGTCGTCCGCTGGAAGGCGGGCAGGTCGCGCTCGCGTGCGACGCCGGCGACCCGCTCCAAAAGCGCCGCAGCCGGGTCCGCGTTCGCCAGCCAGTTCGAGACGGGCGCGAACGCGCTCCCGACCCTGGCCAGCGTCTCGAAGTTGCCGAACAGCCGCTTCTGGAGGTCGGGGCCGGACGTCTCGACGTCGGGCGAGAGCCCGTCGACGAGGAACTCGAACTCGCCCTCGTGGCCGTCGTTGATCCGGTCGCGGACGACCGTGTTGATCCAGGGGATGTCGATCCCCACCGGACAGGCCTCGACACAGCGCGAACAGCCCGTACAGAGGTCGTTAAACTCGGCCGCCGAATCGAGGCCGTGGACGCCGGCCTCCCAGCCGGTGGCGATGCCCCCGGAGTACGTCTCGCCGCCGAAGGCGTGGCCGCCGACCGACTGGAAGTTCGCGCAGGTGTTGGCGCAGGCCGAACACCGGATGCAGTACAGCGTCTCCCGGAGGTCCTCGTCCTCGCGCATCGCCAGCCGGCCGTTGTCGAGCAACACAAGGTGGAAGTCGCGGTCCTCGCCCGCCCCGCCAATCGGCGTCTCCGGGTCGTCGAACTCGACCGTGGGGGAGTTGATGGGGGGCGTGAACAGCGAGATGTAGCTCGTGATGTCCTGGCCGGTGCCCGAGCGCCCGATCAACTCGACGAAGGGCTGGAGGTCCTCGACCGTCGGGACGATCTTCGCCACGCCCGCGACCGCGACGTGGGTGTCCGGGACAGTGACGGTCTTGCGGGCGTTGCCCTCGCTGGTGACCAGCGCGATGGTGCCCGAGTCGGCGGTGACGAAGTTCGCGCCGGTCATCCCGACGTCGGCCTCTTTGATCTGCTCGCCGAGGCGCTCGCGGGCGAACAGCGTCAGTTCCTCGGCAGTTTCGAGCGGTTCCTCGGGATCGAAGTACTCGTTGAACAGCGCCGCGATCTCTGCGCGGGACTTGTGGATCGCCGGGGCGACGATGTGGCTGGGCGCCTCGTCGGCGATCTGGAGCACCCCCTCGCCGAGGTCGGTCTCCACCACGTCGACGCCGCGCGCCTGGAGGTGCTCGTTGACCTCGATCTCCTCGCTGGTCATCGACTTGCTCTTGACCAGGCGGTCGGCGTCAGCCTCCTCGCAGACCTCGCTGATGTAGCGGTTGGCGTCGGCGGCGTCCTCGGCGATGTAGACGGCCCCGCCGTTCTCCTCGACGGCTTCAGCGACCGCGTCGATCAGCTCCGGCAGGCGCTCGATGGCGTCCGCCTTGATCGCCCGCGCCTCGTCTTTCAGCGCCTCGTACTCGTCGAGTTTCGCCACGGACTCGTAGCGCCCCGCGTTGAACCCGCGGGTGTTCGCGGCGACGGCGTCGCCCTCCGTGGCGAGGAGCTGCCGGATGTGCTCGGCTTTCGACTCCCTGGCGGTCCCGCCCGTCGGCGTATCCGAACTCATGCGACGACGAGCACCTCCACGGTCTTCGGCCCATGTGCACCCTGGACGAGCGCGCCCATGTCGGCGGTCGCGGAGGGGCCGGTCGCAATGATCGCCGAGTCGCGGCTCTCCCGGAGCGTCTCGCCGAACCAGTCGAATGCCGCCGGCATGTCCGGGACGATGTCGTCCTCGTGGAGGACGGCGACGTGGTGATCTGTAAACAGGCTGATCGGTTCGCTGCCGTGCTCGTCGGCCCGGAGCACGACGCTCCCGTAGTCGGCGATCGCCAGCGACGCCGCCGTGACGCCGGTCGTCGCCGCCGAAAGCTCCGCCGGCGTCGGATCGGTCGTCACCGCCGCCGGCAGCGCGACCCCGTCCCACGGCAGCAACGCCCCGACCGCCGGCTGGTCGACCGCGCCCTCGATCGCTGCCTCCGCCTCCTCGGGGGACACCCGCCGGACGTCGACGCCGTACTCGGCCGCCGTGGCGGCGAACGCCTCGTAGCCCCCGCCGCTCGAGTGCTGGTGTGCCATGTGGTCGCACAACAGGCCCGGGACGTTTAATATCCCTCGCAATTCCGTGCCTCTGGGAACGGGCCGGCCCCGCCGGAACGGTCTTGCCTGATTTTTCCACATAGTTGTACGAATACGTACATTTTTATGCACGTAACGTAGAGTGGGGCGTATGGGAGAGAGCCACTTACATACGCGGGAGTTATCTCGGGATATCCGCGAGGTGGTCGAGCTGCTGGGCGGGACGATCAGGGAGCAAAGCTCCCAGGCCGAGTTCGACTGCATCGAGGAGATCCGAACGACGGCGATCGAGTACCGGACGGACGAGCGAGCCTCGCGGTCGGCGATCCGGGAGCTGCTGGCGGCGGCCGACCCCGAGCGCAAGGAGACCATCGCCCGGGCGTTCAGCACGTACTTCGCGATTACGAACCTGGCCGAGGAGCGCGAGCGGGTGCGGCAGCTCCGGGCCGGCCGGCAGGCGGGGCAGCTCGACGACAGCATCGAGCACGCCGTCGCGGCGCTGACCGGGCAGGGGGCGACCGCCGCGGAGCTCGAACAGGTCATGGACGACGTGCTGATCGAGCCGACGTTCACTGCCCACCCGACGGAGGCCCGACGCAAGACGGTCAAGTCGAAGCTGCGGACCATCGCCGGGATCATCGAGGCGCTGGACGAGCGCCGGCTGGCCGACCACGAGCGCGAGCAGCTGCTCGACCGCCTCGACGCGGAGATCACGACGCTCTGGGGGACGGCGCTCGTCCGCGAGCGGCGGCCGGACGTGCTCGACGAGGCCGCCAACGTCCACTGGTACATCGAGAACGTGCTGTTCGACGTCGTCCCCGAGATCTACGACGAGCTGGACCGCGCCCTCGACGAGGAAACCGACGCAGACGTGGAAGTGCCGAAGCTGTACGAGTTCCGCTCGTGGGCGGGCAGCGACCGGGACGGCAACCCGTTCGTCACGCCGGAGATCACCGAGGAGACGCTCGAACGCCAGCGCGGGATCGTGCTCTCGCTGTACCGTGACCGCCTGGCGGAGCTCGTGGGGCGCCTGAGCCAGCACGAGCGCCAGATCGAGGTCGGCGACCGCCTCGCGGAGCGCATCGAGGCGCGGCGCGAACGGCTGCCGTCGCGGGCGGCCGCGGTCGAGGAGGAGTACCCCAACGAGCCCTACCGGCAGTTCCTGCTGCTCATGCGGGAGTCGCTGTCCCGCGTCTCGGGCGTGCGGCCGGGCGGGTACCGCGACGACGCGGAGTTCGTCGCCGACGTCGAGGCGCTTTCGGCGAACCTGCGGGACAACGGCGCGCCGGGTGTCGCCGACGAGTACGTCGCGCCGCTGCTCCGGCAGGCCCAGACATTCGGGTTCATCCTCGCGGGGCTGGACCTGCGCGACCACCAGCAACAGCACACGACGGCCGTCGAGGAGGCGCTGGACCGCGAGGGGATCGACTACGCCGGGATGGACGAAGACGAGCGCGTCGAGTTCCTCACGGAGGCGATTATGCAGGACGAGGCCGTCCTCGATCTCGCGGCGACGGACGGCCTCTCGGAGACGGCCGACCGCGTGCTGACGCGCTTTACTCGTCTGGAGGACTGGCAGCGCGAATACGGCGTCCAGGCGATCGACACCTACGCCATCTCGATGTGCGAGGAGCCAAGCCACGTGCTGGAGGTGCTGTTCCTGGCCGACCAGGCCGGCGTCGCCGACTTGCCGGACCACGCGGGCCTGGACATCGTCCCGCTGCTGGAGACCGAGTCGGCGCTGTCGGGCGCCCGGCGGATCATGGGGACGCTGTTCGAGAACGAGGCCTACGCCAGCGCGCTCGACGCGCGGGACAACGTCCAGGAGATCATGCTCGGGTACTCCGACTCGAACAAGGAGAACGGCTTCCTGGCGGCGAACTGGAGCCTGCACGTCAACCAGAAGCGCCTGGCGACGATCACCGACGAGTACGACGTCGAGATGCGGCTGTTCCACGGCCGCGGCGGCTCCATCTCCCGCGGCGGCGGCCCGATGAACGACGCCCTGCTGGCGCTGCCCCGCGAAACTGTCACCGGCCAGGTGAAGTTCACCGAGCAGGGCGAGGCCATCTACGAGAAGTACGCCAACGAGCGCATCGCCGAGCGCAACCTCGAACAGATGCTGCACGCCCAGCTCCGGGCCCGGTACGACGCGCTTGAAGGACCGAACGGGGACGAACCGGAGCGCTGGCACGCGGCGATGGAGACGGCCGCCGACGCCGGCCGCGAGGCGTACCGCGACCTCCTCGACACGGAGGGGTTTGTCGAGTACTTCGAGCAGGCGACGCCCATCCGGATCATCGGTGACCTCAACATCGGCTCCCGGCCGGCCTCGCGCAGCGACGACCGGAGCGTCGAGGACCTGCGGGCGATCCCGTGGGTGTTCTCCTGGACGCAAACGCGGTGTATCATCCCCGGCTGGTACTCGCTGGGCGCCGGCCTGCAGGCGTACCTCGACGAGGGCGGCGACCTCGCGACCCTCCAGGAGATGTACGACTGGTGGCCCTTTTTCCGGTCGATGCTCGACAACGCGGCGCTTGCCCTGGCACGGACCGAACTCGGCATCGCCGAGGAGTACGCCGACCTCGCGGATCCCGAGCTCCGCGAGCGGTTCTTCCCGCGGCTCAGCGCCGAGTACGAGCGGACCTGCGACCTCGTGCTTTCGATTACGGGCCGCGAGCACCTCGCGGACCGCTCGTGGCTCCGCGAACGCCTCCAGCGGCGCAACCCATACGTCGACCCGCTGAACCTGCTGCAGGTCCACCTGCTGCGCGACGACGACCGGACAGACCTGGAGAACCAGGTGCTGCGCCTTACGGTGAAAGGCATCGCCGCTGGGATGCAAAACACCGGGTAGTCGCCGCGACACTGTCACACGCCGGGCGCTTTCGCCCACCGTGGACGCGCCCTCCGAACTGATGAATCGGTTTTTCCAACCCTCAAAGGTTCCCGTACAGCCGTCCGAACTGGTCGAGGTCGTGGCCGTAGATGACTGTCGCGCCGGTGCGGCGCTCGATCTCTTTCAGTTTCCGCAGGCTCTCGGCCCACGCCCGGTTGTCGTACAGCAGGCTGGCGCCCATGTCCCGGCCCTCCTCGTAGTTCGGCGCGAGGAACGCCTCGTCGCCGCAGATCAGCACGTCGTCGTCGCCCTCCCGCTGGATGTGCGCGCCGAGAAGACCCGGCGTGTGGCCGGGCAGTTCCAGCAGGTCGATCCCCGGCAACAGCTGGCGTTCGCCCTCGATCACCGCCCAGTCGAGGTCCCGGTCGAAGTCCATCGGGAGGTACGAATCGTCGCCAGCGGGCGTCTTCGCACTGAGGAACGCGTGTTCGATCTCCCGCCGGTGAACGTAGATCGGCACGTCCGTCCCCTCGAAGTTGTAGAGGCCGCCGGCGTGGTCGAGGTGGAGGTGCGACTGGACGACGGCGTCGATATCGTCGACGGTGTAGCCCACCTCGTCGAGGGCGGTTTCGAGGTCGCGCTCGTCGGCGTCGGCGTGGCTGAACGCCTCGAACGCCGGCGCGGGCCAGTAGCCGTCGCCGGCCTCCGGGTGCGAGCCCGTGTCCCACAGGATCGTCGCCTCCGGGTGGTCGATCACCAGGTTCCAGACGGCGTACTCCTCGTAGCGCAGCTCCGGCGACTGGTCGCTCCGGACCGCGACCACCGCCCCGTCGAGCGCGAAGTTCAGGTCAGCCTCGATGCGGCCCCTGTCGAGCAGGTGCAGCTCCGTCTCCATACTCGGCGCTTCGGACAGAGCCAAGTTAGAACCCGGGGGTCGACGCCGGTCGGGCGTGCTCGTCGCCGCCCGGACGGGGGAAATCGACCCGGCTGGACCACCAGCAGGGGGCGAAAACCGAAAGCATTCCGTACAGTGGTTCCTAATAGACTTTCACAATGGGTGGACACAACACAGGGAGTCCGTACGCACCGCACTCACCAGAGGAGACAGCGGCGATGCTCGACGCCGTCGGTGCCGACCGGGAGGCGGACCTGTTCGACATCCCCGAGTCAGTCCGGTTCGACGGGGAGTTCAACATTCCGGCCCGGGACGAACGGACCGTCCGCCGGGAGGTGCGCGAGCTGCTCGACCGCAACGACCAGCTCGTGGAGTTCCTCGGCCGCGGCCACTACGACCACTACGTCCCGTCGGCGGTCGACCACCTCGCCGACAGACAGGAGTTTCTCACCTCCTACACGCAGTACCAGCCCGAGATCGCCCAGGGCTTTCTGCAGGCCCTGTTCGAGTACCAGTCGATGCTCGTCGAGCTGACGGGCCTCGACGTCGCCAACTGCTCGCTGTACGACGCCGCGACGGCACTCGGGGAGACCGCCACGCTCGCGGCACGCGTCCGCGAGTCCTCGGGCTCGCACGTGCTCGTCCCCGAACACCTCCAGGCCGGCAAGCGCGGCGTCCTGGAGAACTACGCGAGCGGCGTCGACCTCACCGTCGACACGTACCCGATGGACGACGGCGCCGCCGACGTCGGTGCGCTCGAGGACGCCATGGCCGAGGACGTCGTGCTCGTCTACGCCGAGAGCCCGACAGTCCGCGGCGTGATCGAGGAGTCACTCGCCAAAATCGGCGCGCTCGCCGACGGGCACGACGCGCTGTTCTGTCTGGGCTCCGATCCGGTCGCGCTGTCGATCCTCCAGGAGCCGGCCGCCGTCGGCGCCGACGTGGTGATCGGCGACGCCGCGACGCTGGGGCTGCCCGCCGCCTACGGCATGGGGCTGGGCATGTTCGCGACCCGCGAGTCGTTCCTCCGGCAGGTGCCGGGGCGGCTCGTCGGTGCGAGCGAGGACGCGAGTGGCCGGCGCGCGTACACGCTCACGCTGCAGACCCGCGAGCAGCACATCCGTCGCGAGCGGGCGACGAGCAACATCTGCACCAACCAGGCGTGGGTGGCGCTGCGGGCGGCGATCCACGCCGCCTGGCTCGGTCCCGGGGGGCTCGTCGACCTCGCCGCCGACTGCGTCTCCCGCGCCGGGACGCTCGCAGCCGAAGTGGACGAAATCGCAGGTATCCAGGCGCCCGTCCACGACCGCCACCACTTCCGGGAGTTCGTCGCCAGCACGGATCAGCCGGCCGAAGCGATCGCTGCGGACCTCCGCGAGGAGGGCTTCGCCGTCCACGCGGTCGACGACCACCTGCTGCAGGTGTGCGTGACCGAGACCACCGCCGAGGCGACGGACGACCTGGTCGACACGCTGGAGGTGGTCGCATGAGCGACCCAGGAGCGAATGCGAGTACGCCAGATCGAGGACGACAGGACAACGATCTGGAGGTGGTCGCGTGAGCTACGATCAGGCCCGCTGGTCGGAGGACGACCAGTACGAACCGCTGCTCTCGGAGAAGTGCAACCGGGAGGTTGACGTCGATGCGCCGCTGCCGGACGACCTCACGCGGGACTCCCTGGAACTGCCGGCGCCGAGCGAGCCGGAGCTCGCCCGCCACTACACGCGGCTCTCGCAGATGAACTACGGCGTCGAGAGCGGCCCGTTCCCGCTGGGCTCGTGCACGATGAAGTACAACCCGAAGTTCACCGAGGACCTGGCGGCGCTGCCCTCAGCGTCGGTCCATCCGGATCGGCACCCCGAGACGGTCCAGGGGACCCTGGCGCTCATGGGTCGACTCTCAGCGTACCTCGCAGAGATCGGCGGCATGGACGCCGTCACGCTCCAGCCGCCCGCGGGCGCAGCCGGCGAGTACACGGGTGTGCTGATCGCGAGGGCCTACCACGAGCACAACGGCGAGGACCGCCCGGAGATCGTCGTCCCGGACAGCGCCCACGGGACGAACTTCGCCAGCGCGGCGCTGGCGGGGTTCGACGTCGTCGAACTCCCCTCCGGCGAGGACGGCCGCGTCGATCCGGAGGCGCTCGACGCCGCGCTGAGCGAGGACACCGCGGCGCTGATGCTGACGAACCCGAACACGCTGGGGCTGTTCGAACGCGACATCGAACAGATCGCCGAGATGGTCCACGAGGCCGGCGGCCTGCTGTACTACGACGGCGCGAACCTCAACGCCCTGCTGGGCCGCGCCCGGCCCGGGGACATGGGCTTCGACATCATGCACTACAACGTCCACAAGACGTTCGCCACCCCGCACGGCGGCGGCGGGCCGGGCGCCGGCCCCGTCGGCGTCGTCGAGGAACTCGAGCCGTTCCTGCCGACGCCGCAGGTGCGGGAAGCCGACGGCGGGTCCGGGCAGGAGGGCGAGCCGGGCGGCACCTGCGAACTGCACGAGCCCGAGCACTCGATCGGCAAGGTCCACGGGTTCCAGGGCAACTGGCTGGTGCTGGTGAAGGCGATGGCGTACATCGCGCGGCTCGGCGACGAGGGGCTGACCGACGCGAGCGCGAAGGCCGTACTGAACGCGAACTACCTGGCCGAGGAGATCGACTACGAGATCCCGTTCGGGCCGTTCCACCACGAGTTCGTCGCCAGCGCGGGCGATCAGGACGCCGCTGCGGTCGCAAAGCGGATGCTGGATTACGGCGTCCACCCGCCGACGACGAAGTGGCCCGAGATCGTCGACGAGGCGCTGATGACCGAGCCGACGGAGGTCGAGAACAGGCGGACGCTGGACCAGCTCGCGGCGGCGTTCGACGCCGTCGCCGCCGAGGACGAGGAGACGCTGGACGCCGCCCCCCAGCGGACGACCGCGCGGTACATCGACCAGGTGACTGCCGCACGTGAACCCCGCCTCTCCTGGCAGGCGCTGGGCGAGGAGGGCGAGGAGTAGCGGGCGGCGCGTTCACGGCAGCAGTGCCGCTCGGTCGCCCGCTGTGGAGCGCGCGCTGCGCTACCGCAGGACTGCCGCGGGTGCAATGCATGATTCAGTATCGCGCGCCGCTGCTGTCAGGCGTCGACGGCGTCGACGATCCTCGCTGCGAGTTCCTCGTAGTGGTCGGTGCCGCTGCCTTTCTGGACGTAGCCGGTGATCCCGGCCTCGGCGGCGGCGGTCTCGACGCCCCTGTCGGCGGCAGTGAACAGGAAAAACGGTAGGTCGGGCCGGTGCTCGGCCATCGCCTCGTACAGCTCGATCCCGTCCATGCGCGGCATCCGGAAGTCGCTGACCACGCAGTCGACGTCCTCCTCGACGACGCGATCGATCGCCGTCTCCGGGTCGGTCTCGGTCGACACGGTCAGGTCGTCGCTGTTGCGCTCGAGGAACGTCTCCGTGAGCTCCAGCAGCTCCGGATCTTCGTCGAGGACGAGGACGTGGATCGCCGCCATCGTCAGGCCGTGCTCGTGTCGACTGTCCCGTCGATCCGTACGATCCCGTAGTCACAGTCCGAACAGCGGTACTTCACCTTCGTCCCGAGGTGGACCTCCGTATCCGCAGCCCTGTAGAACTCCAAACTCCCGCAGTCCGGACAGTCGGTCGCCAGTCTTGATCCCATACCAACGGCTACAGCCCTCTCGAATATAATTCCTGCGAGGTTCGCCGGGCCGGGACTGTGGCACACGCTCACGTGAGAGCCGCAGTGTCGAAAGTAATAACCCCGGAGGCGTGTACCGATGAGTATGAGCAACGAGCCGGGAGAGTTCTACACGGAGGAACGCTGGCAAAACTGGATCGACCGGCTACGCGAGGAAGAGATCGATCCGGAGGAAGAGGATTCGGCGCGACTACTCTTGAACCTGCAGGACGACACCGCCATCGCGGTCGCGAAGATCATCAAAGCCTACGAGGACGGCGACCTCGGCGAGGAGGGGACGCTGACGGAGCTCGGTGACATCCAGGAGATCGTGCTCTCGGAGGTCGAGTTCGACGACGAGGAGAAGACGATGCTGATTGACGGCGTCCAGACGTCGCTGATGTGCGTGTTCTACAGCGCCGAGGAGTACGTCGTCGGCGGCCCGGCCGACGACGGCACCATCGAGGAGTACGTCAACGCGGCCGCCGACGCGGAGGCGGAGGACGACCTCGACGCGGCGCTTGGCTACTGCGTCCAGGCCGGCACGCTGATCGTCGACGGCGAGGAGATGGAGATCAGTCTCGCCGAGGAGCTGGAGTTCGGGCTCGTCGCCGAGTGGGTCAACGGCCTCGACAGCCTCCAGACGGCGATGAAAGACCCCGAAGTCGTCGAAGAGGAAGACGAGGGCTAGCTCGGCTCTCGCCGCGGTGGCAGTCGCTGTTTCATCCCGGACTCTGGTCGATGAGGACGGGGCTCGATCGGGGGGAGGAGGGAGGGGGCAGGGCGGACCGCGCTCGCAGCCCCGTTCTGCCGGAACGTATTTTTACGTCGGTTCGAAACCCACAGGGAGTGGCGGAACGCTCCCGAGCACAGTCGGAAGTCATCGGCATCGTCCTGCTCACGGCGGTCATCGTGGTGCTGGTGAGCGTGGCGGGCACGATCGTCCTCTCCGAGCGGTTCGAGGAGGACGACGACCCGCTGGTGAGCGTCGAGAGCAACGCGACCGTCGACCGGGTTCGGATCGACCACACCGGTGGCGACAGCCTCGCCGCCGCAGACGTCGAGGTGGTCGTCCGCGACGGGAACGACACCAGGCGGATCACCCTCTCGGATTTCGACACGACGCCCGGGACCCGCTTCGAGGCCGGCAGCGAGTGGGAGACGTCGGTGACGCTCGACCCGGGAGAGGTCACGCTGATCGTCGTACACACCCCCTCGGAGAACGTGCTCCACGAGAAGACGTACGCCGTGGGGTAGGCAAAACGGCTCCGGCCTCGATATGTGGGATCCCCCAATCACGCTGGCGGTCCCCGAATTACAGAATCGAGAACGGCGCAAACAGCTTTTTAACTACCAATCTGCAACCAACTTGCAATGGAGCTTCTGTCGGACCACCGGGCGCAGGCCATCCAGATCGGGGCCGTGCTCCTGTTCGGCATTCTCATCCTCTTTCTCTCGCTGTACCAGGCCGTTGTCGTCCCGGACCAGAACGAAGAGATCGAGTTCAACCACAACGAGGACCTCCAGCAGCAGCTGACGGAGCTGCGCAGTACTGTCATCCTCATGCCCGGCAGCACCTCGACGCGGGCGGCGTCGCTGGATCTCGGCGTCCGGTACCCCTCGCGGGCCATCTTCGTCAATCCGGGGCCGCCCAGTGGCACGCTACGGACCGTTGGCACGGAGAACTCGCGGGTCAACGTGACGATCACGAACGCGACCGCGGTCGACGACGCCGGGGAAACCCGGGACTTCTGGAACGGGACGGCACTGACCTTCGAGACGGGGGCCATCGAGTACCGGCCGGGATACAACCTCTACCAGGGGGCGCCGCGGACGGTCTACGAGCACAGCGTGCTGTACAACGCCTTCGAGCGCGAGAACGTCACCCAGGCAGTCGCCGGGCAAACGCTGGTCGAGGGCAGCCGGATCACCGTCATCGCGCTCGACGGCTCGCTGACCGAAAACAGAGTCGACACGCTCTCGCTCGACGTGGACCCGATCAGTACGCGGACGCGCGTGGTGGACCTGAACGGCACCGCCAAGCCGGTGACGTTGCGTACGCCGACCGGCATGAGCGGGAGTGAGTGGAACGAGACGTTCGAGGACGAACTCGTCGCGAACGGCGGCCACGTCCAGAACGTCTCCGTCTCTCCCGGCGGGCCGGGGGGGCTCGGTCTGCTGGAGGTGACACTCGAAGCCGGCGAGCGCTACCAGCTCGAACTTGCGAAAGTCGGCGTCGGCACGGGCGCGACCGGCACTGACGCCGAGTACCTGACTGACGTCGCGGGCAACGGGTCGACGCTGGAGCCGGGCGAAACCGTACAGCTCACTGTCGAGGCGCGGGACCGTTTCAACGGGCCGGAGTCGGGCGTCACCGTGACGGCAGACCCCTCGGGTGGGAACTTTACCGGCGGTGGCTCGGAGAAAGTCACCGACACCGAGGGGCAGGCGACCTACGAGTACGAGGCCGGGTCGGCTGGCACCCACCGGATCAACTTCACCATCGATCAGGGCTACGATCCCGACGCGTCACACGAGACAGGTAGTCCGACGAACGTGACGATGCAGGTGACCGTCGAGTCGCCGTCCAACGACGGTGGCGGTGGCGGTGGGGGTGCCTACAACTCGTCGTGGATACTACCGAGCGGGGACGGAATCGAATGCGAGGATGGGGCGTGCGTGTTCGATCAGAACCGCAGCGACAGCGACGAGCTGGAGCTGACGATGGAGACGGATCCGACCGCCGACGATGCGAACGTCGAGTTTGCGGTCAACGATACCGAGACGGCTTCGATCAATAGCTCGTCGACCGACGATCGAACCAGTGCTGACGGAACCGCGTCAGTGACATTGACGCCGTTGCAGGACGGGTCAATCAACGCCTACACGTGGAGTGGGGGGAGCGGGGATACCCTTCCGATCACGTTCGTCAACGTGAGTGAAGAACCGTTCTTCGACGTGACCATCACGGGCACGAACTCGCCGGTGCGGGAGGGTGAGACGCTGGAAGTCGATGTGAACGTCACGAACAGGGGTAATGCGGCGGACACCCAGACCCTAAACCTGACAGACAGTGGGTTCAACGGCACCGAACGGGACACCGTGGACGTCACGCTCGCGCCCGGAGCGTCCAACAACTCGATTACGCTGGAGTGGGCGACGAGCGACGGCGATGCCGGAACCGGTGACGTGACCGTTTTCAGCGAGAATGATAGCGATTCGAGGAACGTGAGGGTCAACGAACCGCCGTTCTTCGATGTGACGATCGACAGCGTCGAGGACTCGGTGACGGCCGGCGACACTGTGACCGTCGAGTACACCGTCGAAAACACCGGCGACCTGCAGGACACGCAAGACATCGTCTTCGAGGTCAACGGGAGCCAGGAGACGGTCGAGTCGGACGTGACGCTCGACGGTGGGAACACGTTCAGCGATCAGTTCACGTACACGACAGACAGCAGCGATACGCCGGCGATCGAGGCGGCCATAAGCAGCGACAACGACACCGCCTCGGCGGTCGTCTCAGTGGAGGAGGCACCGTTCTTCGCCGTTGCGATCACGGGGACGAATTCGCCGGTGACTGAAGGCGAGACGCTGACGGTGGACGTGAACGTCACGAACACGGGTACGCAGACCGACACGCAGACGCTGAACCTGACCGACACCGGCTTCACTAACGCCGAACAGGACACCGTGACGGTCACGCTGGCAGGCGGCGAATCTGACGACTCGATTACGCTGGAGTGGCCGACCAGCGACGGCGACACAGGGACCGGCGACGTGACCGTCTTCAGCGAGAATGATAGCGATTTGACGGAGGTGACCGTCGAGTCGCCGACCGACCTCTCGTCGGTGTCGGCGACCGACGTCGTCCCCAACGCGAACGAGCAGGACCAGTGGTTCGAGTTCACGCTGACGGAGCCGCTGCCCGGCGGCGAGACCGTCGAGATCAGCCTCGACGGTGCCCAGGGCGATCTGATCAACTACGGCGGCGGTGCAGAGGTGGTTAGTGGGTCCTCGGGGTCGGCGAGCCTGAACACCAACAGTGGCACGGCGACGATCACCTACACCGCCAGCGGCGAGAACGCGGCCGGCCTGACGATCGATATTCGCGCGGACGACCTCGAAGTCGACGGCGGGACGGCGACGTACGACGCGACGTTCAGTCGTAGCGACCGCAGCGGCACGCTGACCGACAGCTACCAGGTCGCCCGCGGCAGCGGCACCGCGAACCTCACGGCGATCTCGCTGTCGGACCTCTACGAGTACAGCGGGACCCAGACCCAGACGATCGAATTCACGCCGGATCCGGGTCTGCAGGGCGGCGAGCGGGTCGCTATCGACCTCTCGGACGCCCAGAGCACCAGTGCCTCGAACCGGGTCGTCTATGACAGCGTCGCGGGGACCGGCGGTGCAGGGAGCGCGAGTCTGAACGTGGACGGAGAAGAGGCGTACGTCATCTACACGGCCCCCGATACCAGCCCGCCGAGCACCGTCGAGGTCGACGTCGACGTCAGCAACGTCGAGCTCGACGGCTCGAACGTCACCTTCGAGGCCGGCTTCAGTCGGTCCACTGCCGACACGGCCGCGGCGACGTTCGACGTCCGGACCGACACCGTCGCGCCGTCGATCACGCCGGTCGACCCACAGGACGGCGACGTGACCAGCGACGACCAGGAGATCATCAACGTGACGGTCACCGACGGCGACTCCGGCGTCGATCCGGCGTCGATCGCGGTGACGGTCCAGGACTCAGAGGGCAATAATCCGTTCGATGAGGCTGGGGTGGGCACCGACGGGATCTCCTACGACGGCGAGAATCTGACGATCGACGTTTCGGCACAGGGCGAGTCCTACGCCGAGGGCCAGGTCGACGTGACCGTCGAGGCGTCGGACCGGGTCGACAACACCGCCACGAAGAGCTGGTCGTTCGTGGTCGTTCCAGGTCGCGGGCCGATGGCCGATCGGACGTACGTCTCAGGTACTGCTGTCGACACCACGAATGACGGTAATATCGAATTCGATCTCGGAAATACTGGTGGCGATGCGGTGGAGATCAGCGCGGTCGCCGTCAACGCATCCACGGATCCGCAGGCGACGACGGTCGACAACGACGGCAACCGCGAGTTTGCGGGCGCTGGTGGCTATGAACATTGTGGGCGGAATCACAATTGGAGCAAGCGACGCCACACCGCTCGACCAGACCGCCATTATCAGTGCTAGAACCATTGAGACGTTCTCACTCGAACAGTTCCGGGACAGCAATGGAAACAGCAGGAACCACAACAACGATGACATCACCGTCACGCTCGTCTTCAGCGATGGTAGTACACTGACGTTCACCGCTACAGAGTTGTGACACGATCAGTTAGACCCGGAGATCGAGAGCTTGGAGTTCATCGGCGAGTCTGCCGCGAACGTCATCATCACGTTCCAGTTCGATGACGGGAGTGCGAAGGAGTTCTATTTAGAAGCTCAAGAATCTGATACCGGAGAGGGATAGCCATCCCAGAACGGCACTGAGTGAGTTATTCCACTCTCGGGAGAATGCTTATTCCACTCACCCTCCAACACGGGAGTATGCCGATCGTTGCGACCGATGACGTGATGGGTGGCAAACCGCGATTAGAGGGGCGGCGGATCAGCGTCCTGCAGGTTGCTGAACTCGTCCTCGATCACGGCGAGGATCCAGCCACAGTCTCCGACCAGTTCGATATCTCACTGGCCGAAGTCCACGAAGGACTCGCGTACTACTACGACAATCTGGACGAGATGGAGACCTACCGACAGCGTCGTGCCGATCTCGTCGACCAGTTGGAGGCTGAGTCGGAGGCGCCCGACGCTATCGAACGCTGAGTATGGCACTCCTCTCCTTTCTTGCGGACGAACACGTCGAGTGGCTCGAAAACTGGCTCTGAAGTTAGCCTGAGCGGCTATTGTTCGTCTTGGTTCGACAATCGACGAACTACTAGTCGACAGAAACTTATACCTGATCGACGCACCTCAAGATATGGCAGAAGTGGGAATCGACGGCATCGGAATCTGGACAGGGAAGCTGCAACTGGATCTTGCGGAGACGTTCGCCCCGGCGCAGGGCGAGGACCCAGGGAAGTACACGAAGGGTCTGGGCCTGTACGAATCGTCGTTACCGGACGTGTATGAGGACATCGTGACGATGGGGGCCAACGCCTCCCATCGGCTGCTCGAGCGCAAGGACGTGAGCCTGGAAGACATCGGTCGGATCGACGTGGCGACCGAGACCTCTTTCGACAAGTCCAAGCCGGCTTCGACGTACGTCGCGGGCTGTCTTGAGCAGGTGTTCGAGGGCAACCTCCACCACGCGAACAAGGGCGAGCGGAAGTTCGCCTGCGTGTCGGGGACGCAGGCGCTGGACGACGCGTTCAACTGGGTGCGCGCCGGCCGCAGCCGTGGCCGGAAGGCGCTCGTGATCGCGACGGACACGGCGCTGTACGCCCGCGACGACCCCGGGGAGGCGACCCAGGGCGCGGGCGCCGTCGCGATGCTGATCGACGAGAACCCCGACCTCGTGTCGTTCAGCGACGCGCAAGGGTTCGGTAGCGCCGACGAGACCGACTTCCTGAAGCCGAACCAGCAGTTCCCGAGCGTCGACGGCAAGCGCTCGATGCAGGTGTATCTCGCCCGGATGCGCGAGTCGATGCAGGACTTCGAGCGCAACGGCGGCGACACCCACCCCGACAACTTCGCGCTGATCCCGTTCCACACGCCGTTCCCCGGCATGGTCCGGAAGGCGGCGGCGCTGGGCTTTCGCCACTGCATCCGCGGCACCGAGATCGAGGAGGAACTGGCCGCGGAGCTCGGGCGCCAGCCCCGCCCCGAGGCGTTCGACGACGAGGACGAATTCCTCGAAGCCCAGAAGGAGTACACCGAGAAGCTCACTGAGACCGACGCGTACAGCGAGTGGTACGAGGAGACGATCGAACCGACGCTTTCGATCTCCCGGCACGTCGGCAACTGGTACACCGGCTCTGTGCACATCGCCCGCGCCGCCGGGCTGATCGAGGCCGCCGAAACGGACCGCGAACTGGCCGGCCGCCAGCTACTCGTGGCCTCCTACGGCAGCGGCGCCCAGGCCGAGATCCACGCCGAGACGGTCCAGCCCGGCTGGGAGGAGGAGATCGGGCAGCTGAACATCTTCGACCAGATCGAGGACCGCTACGACATCACGTTCGCCGAGTACGAGGACATCCACGACGTCCACAACCACGACGAGACGATCGACTTGGAGCCGCTCACGACGCCCGAGGGCGAGTTCGCCTTCGACGGCTGGGGCCGCATGGGCGAGCGCAAGTACACGTACGTGGAGTGACTTTTTTACGGCAACTCCCGGAGGCCGTCGAGCATTACGTCGAAGTCCGCGTCGGTGACGGCAAGCGAGAACCCCTCGATGCGCGCGAGGTCGGTCGCGTGCTCCCAGACGTCGTCCTCGTCGATCCCGTGGAGGACGACGGCGTGGGGCGTCGGTTTGACCACCCGGAGCGCGACCATCACGCCCTCGCCGCGGGTGACGTTCGTGAACACGAGCGCGCGGTTGGTGCTCTCGCCGTAGAGGTGGTAGAACTCGGTACTGGAGAGCCGGCGGATCGCCTCGATGGAGTCGATGACGGTGTGGCCGGCGGCGGTGTCCCGGTCGCCATCGGTGAGTTCGGTGGCGTCGATCGCGTCGTAGAGCCGACGCAGCGGGATGTTCGCCGAATACTCCCGGAGGTCGGGGATGACGTCGCTGTCCAGCCCCGCGGAGATGACCCGCGTGTACTGGCGGATGTGCTCGCCGCCGCGCCGCTCGTCGATGTCCAGCAGCGCGGCGACGACCCGCGTGACGATGCCGATACCGGGGTTGTCACGCCGGCCGCTCTCGTAATCGGAGACGACCGATGGGGAGACCTCGAGCTCGTCGGCGAGGGCCGACTGGGCGATCCCGAAGTCGGTGCGCCACTTCTTGAGCGTGCCCCCGGGGTCGCCGCTCAGGGCGATCTCGCCCGCGATCTTCTCGGCCAATTCCTCGCGTGCACCCCGCGTCATGTCCGTGTCTCTCGCTCCTCTCGGGTTTAAGAGTGCCGGGAAAGCAACCCGAAACACTTGCGTGGTGGACTGTGTCACCGGCAGAAACAAATTACGCCGCTTCGATGTAGGGCAGTTCCGCAGCCGTCCGCTCGACCTTCGAGAGGTTCGAGTACATCAACGCGGTGGTGTCCCAGATGCCGTCGACCAGCGCCTCCTGCATGGCGTCGTCGACCTCGCCGTGGATGACTGTCTCGCCGTAGGTGACAGTCTCTTTTTCAACGTCGATCTCGACCTCGCCGTCGGGATTGGCCTCGATCCACTCCTGGAGGGCGACGACATCCTCGTGGCCGGCAGTGATCGCGGGGATGCCCAGCGACTTGCAGTTGTCCGCGAAAATCTCGGCGAACGATTCGCCGACGACGCCGTCGACGCCCCAGCGCATCATCGCCTGGGGGGCGTGCTCGCGGGAGGAGCCACAGCCGAAGTTCGTGTTCACGACGGCGATCGACGCCCCCTCGAAGCGGTTCAGCGGGTGGTCGTTGAACTCGCCGTCGGACTCGTCGTCCGACGAGGCTCGCGATCCGTCGGATCGCTCACCGCCGTCGTCGTCGCGGCGGGCGTCGTAGAACAGGTACTCCGCCATGTTGTCGAACGTGACCTCCTTCATGAACCGCGCCGGGAGGATCTGGTCTGTGTCGATGTCGTCGCCCGGGATCGGGACGCCCGTGCCGGCGACCTCGGTGATGTGTTGGTCTTCGCTCATCAGTCGGCCACCTCCTCGACGTCGGTCGGACTGACCGTCCGCGCGTCGTCTGAGAGGAACCGCCGGGCGTCGGTGACTTCGCCCTCGACGGCCGCGGCGGCGACCATCGCGGGGCTCATCAGGACGGTGCGGCCGCCCTTGCTGCCCTGGCGGCCGATGAAGTTCCGGTTCGAGGAGGACGCACACACTTCGTTGCCTTCCAGGGAATCGTCGTTCATCGCCAGGCACATCGAACAGCCGGCGCGGCGCCACTGGAAGCCCGCCTCGATGAACACCTCGTCCAGCCCGCGCTGTTCGCACTGCTCGCGGACCGTCTCGGAACCGGGCACCGCGAGCGCGCGCACGTCATTGGAAATCTGCCGGTCCTCCAGCACCTCGGCGGCGACCTCGAAGTCGGAGACGCGGCCGTTGGTACAGGTGCCCAGGAACGCGACGTCGACGTTGTAGCCCAGCATCGACTGGCCGGGTTCGAGCTCCATGTGCTCCAGGGCCCGCTCGGCGGCCTCGCGGTCGGTCCGCGCCCCGAAGTCCTCGGGCGCGGGGACGGGCTCTGACAGTTCGATCACCTGGCCTGGGTTGATCCCCCAGGTCACCAGCGGGTCCATCCCATCGACGTCGATGGTGACCACGTCGTCGTAGACGGCGTCCTCGCCGGACTTGATCGACTCCCAGTACTCCTTGCGCTGCTCGAACGCCTCGCCCTCGGGGACGTACTCGCGGCCCCGCAGGTACTCGTAGGTGGTCTCGTCGGGGTTGATGTACCCCGCGCGGGCGCCGCCCTCGATGGACATGTTACAGACTGCCAGCCGGCCCTCCATCTCCAGCTCGCGGATGGCGGGGCCGCCGTACTCGTAGACGTGGCCGACGCCGCCGTCGACGCCGAGTTTCTGGATGATTTTGAGGATGATGTCCTTGGCGTAGACGCCCTCGCCCAGCGTTCCCTCGACCTCGATGTGCCGGACCTGCTGCTTGTCGGCGGCGATGCAGCCCGTCGCGAGGATGTCGCGGATCTGGCTGGTGCCGACGCCGACGCCGATGGAGCCAAAGGCGCCGTGGGTCGCGGTGTGCGAATCGCCGCAGGCGACGGTCATGCCGGGCTGGGTGAGCCCCAGCTCCGGCGCGACGACGTGGGTGATCCCCTGCTTGCCCGACTCGAACCCGAAGTAGGTGATGCCGTGCTCGCCGACGTTGCGTTCCAGCGCCGAGAGCATCTCCTCGGACTCGCCGTCGGAGAGCGGGCGCTCGCGCTTTTCGGCCTCAGTGGGCGCGATGTGGTCGGTCGTCGCGAAATTGCGGTCGGGGAACGCGACCTCGTGTTCGCGCTCCTCGAGCATCGCAAAGGCCTGCGGGCTCGTCACCTCGTGGATGAGGTGTAGCCCGACGAACAGCTGATCCTGGCCGTTGGGCAGTTCCGTGACCTTGTGGTTCTCCCAGACCGTGTCGTAGAGTGTGTGCTCGCTCATTCCCGTACGTCGTCCTCGTCGTCGTTGTCCTTGCCCCGCTCGAAGGTGCGATTTGCACCGTCGACCGGGGGCGTGTGATCCATCTCTTTCATCTTCTGGGTGAACCCGCCGTCCGTCGTGGTCTCGTCTTCGCCCTCCTCGGCGTCCGCCCCCTCCTCGTCGCGGGCCCCACCGTCGGCTCGCACGGGCCGGCCCTCGTGGCGTCGCTCGAAGCTCCGGGTGGCCCCCTCGACCGGCGGCGTGTGGTCGATCTCTTTCATCTGCTGTCGGGCTGGCTGTGCGTCCGTGTCGGTCGTGTCGGCGTCAGTCATTGGTTTCGTGGTCGATGTGTCGGTCGTTGCCGTGGCGCCGGTCGCCTCTGTGGTCCCGGTCGTTGCCGTGGCGCTGGTCGCCTCTGTGGTCCTGGTCGTCGTGCGGTTCCTCCCGTCGGGTGCGGCGCCGGTGTGCTCAGTCATCGGCACCCTCCCCGCTCTCGTCCCAGGCGAACAGTTCCCGGAGGCGGTCGCCGACTGCCTCGATCTCGTGGTGCTGCTCGGCCTCGCGGTACTGCCGGTAAGCGGGTCGACCCGCCCGGTTCTCCGAAATCCACTCGCGGGCGAACTCCCCTGTCTGGACGCCCTCGAGTATCTCCGCCATCCCCTCGCGGTCGATGATCTCCTCGCCCCGGGTGAGACCGCCGTACTCGGCGGTGTCCGAAACGGAGTTCCACATCTCCATGTGGCCGCCCTCGTACATCAGGTCGACAATCAGCTTCAGCTCGTTGAGACACTCGAAGTACGCCATCTCCGGCGAGTAGCCGGCGTCGACCAGCGTCTCGTAGCCGGCTTTCACCATCTCGGTGACGCCGCCACAGAGGACGGCCTGCTCGCCGAACAGGTCAGTCTCGGTCTCCTCGCGGAACGTCGTCTCGATGACGCCCGCGCGGGTGCAGCCGATCGCCTGCGCGTACGCGAGCCCCTCTGCGTGGGCAGTGCCGGTGGCGTCCTGGTACACCGCGAGCAACCCGGGCGTCCCCTCCTCGCGCTCGTAAGTGCGCCGGACGAGGTGGCCCGGCGACTTCGGCGCGACCATCGTCACGTCGACGTCCTCGGGGGGTTCGATCTGCCCGTAGTGGATGTTGAACCCGTGGGCGAACTGCAGCGTGTCGCCCGCGTCGAGTTCGCTCTCGATCGCCTCGTAGACGGCCGGCTGAACCGTGTCGGGGATCAGCATGACGACGATGTCGGCGTCGGCGGCCGCCGCGGCGGGCGTGGCGACCTCCAGCCCGTCCACGCGGGCCGCCTCCCGCGAACTCGAGGACTTGCGCAGGCCGACGACGACGTCGACCCCGCTGTCGGCGAGGTTCTGGGCGTGGGCGTGCCCCTGGCTGCCGTAGCCGAGTACGGCCACGGTCTTGTCTGCGATGTGCGAGCGATCAGCGTCGTCGTCGTCGTAGATGTCAGTGTCGAAAGTCTCAGTCATCGGCCACCTCTTCGGTTTCGACCTGCGCCTCGGTGGGCGCCTGGTTCGGTTCTTTCACCGTCGCGGTGGGCGATTCGCCGCGGGCCAGCGCCGCGTAGCCGGTGCGGACGATCTCGCGGATGCCGAACTGCTCGTAAGCGTCCAGCGCGTCGTCGATCTTGCGCTGGTCGCCGGTGAGTTCGACGGTGATCGTCCGCGGGCCGGCGTCGAGCGTCTGTCCGTCGTACATGTCGGTGATCGCGTTGACCTTGTCCGGCTCCCTGCCGTTGACCTTCACGATCACCAGTTCGCGCTGGACGGCGTCGTGATCCAGCCTGCGCACCGAGATCACGGGGATGCGCTTTTCCAGTTGCTTTTTCGCCTGCTGGATGCCCGGCCGCGGCTCCTCGATGACGATCGTCATCCGCGCGAGGTCGTCGTCGACCGTCGGCCCCACAGTGAGCGACTCGATGTTGAACTGCCGGCGGCTGAACAGCCCGGAGATCTCGGCGAGCACGCCGGGCTCGTGTTTCACCAGCGCCGACAGTAGTGCCCGTTCGGGCGGGTGTTCGGCCTCCGCGTCGGGGTCGACGCGGATCCCCTGGTTGTTGCGCCGGCCGGTGGGCTCCATCCGCTCGTCCGGGTCGGGCCCCGGGAGTTCTCCGTTCGGCATCTACAGCCCCTCCAGGTGGCGCTCGTTCAGCGCAAACTTCGCGTTGTCCCCGCCGCTTGGCACCATCGGGTAGACGTTCTCCCCGGGGTCGATGATCGCGTCGATCACCGCCGGCCCGTCGTACTCCCGGGCCGCCTGGATCGTCTCCTCGACCTCGTCGGTTTCTTCGAGGCGGAACCCTTTCGCGCCGAACGCCTCGGCGATCTTGTCGAACTCGGGGATCCAGGGGTACTCCGAGGCCATGCGCCGGCCGCCGTAGAACCCGTCCTGCCACTGGCGGACCATCCCGACCGCCTCGTTGTTCAGCACGACGATCACGAGATCGAGGTTCTCCCGCACCGCGACCGACAGGCCCTGCGCGGTCATCAAAAAGGAGCCGTCGCCGTCGAAGGAGACGACCTCCTGGTCGGGGGCGGCGATCTTCGCGCCGATCGCCGACGGCACCGCGTACCCCATCGTCCCGAGGCCGTGGGAGGTGACCCACGTCCGGGGCTCTGTCCAGGTCCAGTACTGCCAGGCCCACATCTGGTGTTGGCCGACGCCCGCACAGACGATCGTGTCGTCCGGCGTCACCTCGTCGTACGTCTCGACGACGTACTGGGGCTTGAGCGGTTCGTCTTCGGGCGCCTCGTAGTCCAGCGGGTACTCCTCCTTCCAGGTGTCACACTGTTCGAGCCAGTCCTCGGCGTCGGGCGTGCCCGGCATCGCGTCGTCGAGCTGGCCGAGGACCCGTGCGGCGTCGCCGATCAGCGGGTAGTCCGCCTCGACGTTCTTGCTGATCTCCGCGGGGTCGATGTCGACGTGGGCGATCTCCGCGTCGGGGGCGAACGTCTCGATGTCGCCGGTCAGCCGGTCGTCGAACCGCGTGCCAACCGCCAGCATCACGTCGCAGTTCGAGATGGCGAGGTTGCCGTAGCCGGTGCCGTGCATGCCGACGATCCCCATCGAGAGCGGGTCGTCCTCCGGGAACGAGCCGGTGCCGGGCATCGTCGTCACGACCGGCACGTCGTACTCGCGGGCGAACCGCCGGAGGTCGTCGCTGGCCTCGCCCTTGATGACGCCGCCGCCCGCCAGGAGCAGCGGCCGCTCGGCGTTCGCGATCGCCTTGGCCGCCTCCCGGACGATCACCTCGTCGGCCTCCGTCGGCGGCTCGTACGTGTCCGGCGTCTCCGGGTACTCCGGCGCCTCGTCGGTCTCTTCCTGGGTGATGTCCTTCGGCAAGTCGACCAGCGTCGGCCCCTGCCGGCCCTCGTTGGCGAGCGCCCAGGCCGTTCCAACGTCCTCGCCGACGCGGTCGGCGTCGTCCGAGAAGAAGTTGTACTTGGTGATCGGCTGGGTGACGCCGATGGTGTCGGTCTCCTGGAACGCGTCGTTGCCGACGAACTCCGTGGGGACCTGGCCCGTCAGTGCGATCAGTGGATCGGAGTCCATGCCGGCGTCGGCGATGCCCGTCACGAGGTTCGTCGCGCCGGGCCCCGACGTCGCCAGGCAGACGCCCGGCTTGCCCGTCACGATGCCGTAGGCGTCGGCGGCGTGGGCCGCGCCCTGCTCGTGGGCCATCGTGATGTGGGTCAGCTCGTCGCTGTCGTACAGCGCGTCGTAGACGGGCATGATCGCCCCGCCCTGGACACCGAACAGGTGCTCGGCGCCCGCCCGTTCGAGTGCGGCGACGGCCGCCTCCGCGCCCGTCTGGACGCTTTCTTCGGTCTCCGTGCCCGTCTGGACGCCGTGGTCCGTCTCGCCTGTCTCGGCGCCCGCCTCTGTCTCGACGTCAGCCGACGTCTCGTCGGCCGCGTCGTCCTGTTCGTCCGGTCGCACGGATGCCCGTTCACTCATGAACATCCCTCCTGTGTTGTCGTGTGTGCGTACATTGCTGCGTTCCGCTGGTGCTGTGTGTCAACTGTCGATCGATACGAACCGGCCGTCGAGGTGAGAATACTGTAGGGGCTAACGTGCCCCTACAATACTGCCGACGACGGCGATGCCGCTGGCGACGGACACCCCGTCCTGCGCTCCAGCGGCGGATCTCATTACTATGCTTCTCGTGGTCCCTGCTATTATAAGTGTGTCGCTTCCCGTCATATCTGCGGGAGGTTCCTGTGGCTCCCGGTGCGGTCGTCGTCCGGCGTTCAGCGCTGTCAAACCGGTGGCTGCGCCCGGCCGTGGCTCGGTGCAATGCCGGCCGCTGGGCGCCGTCGCGCGCGTCCGTGACGGTCATCGGCCTACGCGCGGACCTCCTCGTCGCGGCGGACGACGCCGATATCGCGGGCGAATCGCTTCAGTTCCGCGAGGGTCACCCGCCGGTCGTTCGCGCCGGCGTCCTTGACGCGTCGCGTCACCGTCCGGACCTCCTCGTCGGTCGGGACGAAGCCCGCCTCCTCGAGGCGCTCGCGCACCGAGTGGGTCCCGGTGTGCTTGCCCAGCACCAGTTCGCGCTCGGCGCCGACCATCTCGGGGGTCATGACGCCGGGCTCGAACGTGTCGCTGTTCTCGATGACGCCCGCGGCGTGGATGCCGCTCTCGTGGGAGAAGGCGTTCGCGCCGACGACCGGCTTGTTCGCCGGCACCGGTACATCGGACTTCTCCTCGACGACCCGGGAGAGTTCGGTCAGGACCGTCGTGTCGATGCCGGTGTCGATGCCGTACAGCGACTCGACGCTCATCACGACCTCCTCGTATGCGGCGTTGCCGGCGCGCTCGCCGATGCCGTTGACCGACACCTGTGCCTGGTTCGCGCCGGCGCCGTATCCGGCCACCGCGTTCGCCGACGCCATCCCGAAGTCGTCGTGCGTGTGCACGTCGACGCGCGCGTCGCCCGCGGCCTCGACCACGCCGGCGACCAGCTTTCTGAACCGCTCGGGCGTGGCCACGCCGCAGGTGTCCGGGACGTTGATCCAGTCCGCGCCGGCATCGGCGGTCGCTTCCACGATGTCGTGGAGGAACGCCTCCTCGGTGCGGGTGGCGTCCATCGGCGAGAACATGCACTCGACGCCCGCCTCCGTGACGCGCTCGACCGACTCGACGGCCCGCTGGGTCGCCTCCTCGCGGGTCGCGTGCATTGAATCTTCGAGCTGTACGTCGCTCGTCGAGACGAACACGTGTAC
Source organism: Halobacteriales archaeon QS_4_66_20 (assembly GCA_003021015.1). Taxonomy (GTDB): domain Archaea; phylum Halobacteriota; class Halobacteria; order Halobacteriales; family Haloarculaceae; genus Halovenus. The sequence goes on from PXRK01000073.1 coordinate 31,719, forward strand.
CATGTCGACGCCGCTGTCGAGCGCGGCCTCGATGTCCTGTTCGACCACGCGCGCCAGCCCACAGACCGTCGTAGAGCTGGCCTCGGCGATGTCGCGGACGGCCTCGAACTCGGCGTCGCTGTTGACTGGGAACCCGGCCTCGATGACGTGGGTCCCCATCTCCGACAGAAGCGCCGCTATCTCGCGTTTGTCGTCGTACGAGAACGACGTCCGTGGCGTCTGCTCGCCGTCGCGCAGCGTGGTGTCAAAAATCCGTGCGTCCTGCGTCTCACTCGGAGTTTCCAGTACGCCCTGGAAGAACTCGATCCGCCGGGGTTCCCGACGTATCCTCGTTTGTCATAGGCATCTGTATCCCAGTGAAGCGACGTATATAAAACTGTCCCATACCTCGAATATTCGCCCCACTTCGGGTGGTTCTCGCGGGTCGCGCCTGCGAATTCGGGAGGTTCTCGCGGGTCTCGCGTGCGAACACGCCGCACGAACTGGCTCTCGTGAGTTCGCGTCGCGACCTTACAGCCGTTCGATCACTGCGTCGGCATCGTAGTTCAGGGAGAGTTCCCGCGAGCGCCCGCGGCCGTCGACGTCGGTGTAGGTGGCGTCGATGATCCCCAGCTGGTCGACCTTGTTGATGATCTCGGAGTAGCGGGTGTAACCCAGACCCGTCCGGTCGTTGAAGGCGTCGTAGATGTCGCCGGCCTGCTCGCCGTCGTGTTCGGCGATCACCTCGACGAGCGCGGCCTCCGAGTCGGAGAGCTCACCGAGGCGCCGGGAGAGGTGGATGTACTTCGAGGTGTCGTAGGCCTCCTCGACGTCCTGGCGCTCGACGGTCCGGCTGGCGCGCATCTCGGCGTTGAGGCCGGCCCGCCGCAGCAGGTCGATCCCCACGCGGAGGTCCCCGCCCTGCTCGGCGGTGAATTTGGCCACCCGATCGAGCACCGGCGGGTCGACGACACCCTCCTGGAAGCCGCGCCTGACCCGCTCGCGGAGGATCTCGACGATTGCCGGCTCGTCGTACTTCGAGAAGTAGACGTCCTCGGGCCGGAACACGCTCTGGACCCGACCGTCGAGCTCCTCGATGATCTCCAGGTCCATGTCCGAGGAGACGACGATCACGCCGATCTTGGCGCCGCCCTGCTCCTCGTGGGCGCGAAGCAGCGAGTACAGCGTGTCGGAGGCTTCGGACTCGTAGAACAGGTAGTTCACGTCGTCCAGCGCGACCACGAGCACCTCGTCGTCCTCGACGAGCTTGTCGGTCACCTGCGAGAACAGCTTCTTGAACGAGATTCCCGAGGAGGGCGGCTCGTAGTCGAACACACCCTCGAACAGCCGCGAGAACACCGCATACCGCGTCGAGTTGACCTGGCAGTTCACCCGCACTGCCTGGATGTCCGTCTGGGCGCGCAGTTCGTCGAACAGGATCTGCACTGCCGTCGTCTTCCCGGTGCCCGGCGGCCCCTGGGCGACGACGTTCAGCGGCCGCGACCCGCGCACTGCGGGCTTCAAGGCGTACTTCAGGTTCTCCATCTGGCTCTCGCGGTGGAGAAACGTCTCGGGCACGTAGTCGATCTCGAACACGTGCTCGTTTCTGAACACGGACTCGTCCCAGGAGAGCATGTCGCCGTCGGGGTCGTCCGCCATTACTTTCACCGAGCTTCCCGCGCCACTTAAGGGTATTGGGGCACCGCTACGATGAGACCGCCGTCCCTGGATTGTGAGGCGTCGGAATCTCGACCTGAAACGGACGGGGTCGAAACCGGCCGGGACCCCGCCGCTTCTGTCGACCGGCGCCGGGCCAGGCTCAACCACAACGCTTCAGTGGCGTGCTGCTCGAATGACAGGTATGGACCCCGAACTCCGCAGACGGCTGGACCTGATCGTCGGCCTGCTGAGCTTCCTGTCGATCGTGGCGCTTGCGGTCCTCGTCGCAGTCGGCGGGAGCGAACTGCTCGCGTTCGTGGTAGTGTTCGGGATCGTTGCCGCCCTGCTCCTGCACGAGGTCGGCCTGTCGCCGTCGACGGGCGAGTGAGGACCATCAGAACTTCTCCAGCAACCCCTCGTAGAACGCGCCGTCGTCGGCGTTCTCGTCGGCGAGTTTTTCGACGATGAGTTCCGGCGTCGAGCGGGCGAGCCGCCCTTTCACGGGCGTGCGGTCGACCTGCAGTTCGCCGTCCTCGATCCCGTCGGCCGCGATCCCGTCGACGGCGATCCCGGTCTCGGCTGCCTCGCGGATCTCCGCCGCAAGATGGGAGACGAAGACGGCGGTCGCGCCGCGGTCGTCCAGCGCCTCGAGGATGCCGGCCATGATGTTCGCGCTGGCGCCGGGCTCGGTGATGCTCTCGAGTTCGTCGACCAGGACGAGGACGGGCCGGTCCTCGCTGACTGCCGCGCTCGCGGCATCGCCGCTCGCTGATTCCGAGGTCGGCGCCCGGCCGACCTCGCTGACGAGTTCACGGAACTCCCGCAGCGTCGACTCGAAGGCGCCGGCGTCGAGCGTCCCCTGCGTTTTGGCGTGGTAGTGCAGCTCCTCGATCCGCTCGACGCGGGCGTGCCCGGCGGGGGCGGGCAGCCCCATGTGCGCGAGCGTGACCACGAGGGCGACCAGGTCGAGGATCGACGTCTTCCCGCCGCTGTTGACCCCCGACAACAGCGTCACACCCGCGACGCTGTAGTCGACGGGCTCGACGTCCGCCCAGGGGACGTCCAGCAGCGGCGACCGGCCGCCCTCGATGGCGAACCCCTCGCCGCCGAACTCGGGCATCGTACACTCAAAGTCGGCCGCGAACCGTGCGATTGCGAGTTCGACGTCGAGTTCCAGCGCCCGGTCGACCAGCCGCTCGCAGTCGGCCCGGAGGTCCGCGAGCTCCCGCGCGACCGACCGCTTCTGTCCCGCAGCACGGCGGTCCCGGGCCGCCGCGAGTTCGTCGCGCAGGCGGTTGAGGACTGCCTCGTCGTGCTCGACAGGGTAGGTCGGCTCGTCGCCGAACACCCGCCGGGCGATGTCGGCGTTGGCCTCCAACGCGAGGGTCTCGACGAGCGTTTCGCGGGCCTGCTCGACCGCCGCGGTGTACTCCTCGGACAGTTCGCGCTGCAAAAGCGAGTCGACGCCCGCGCCCCGTTCGACAAGCGAGAGCAGGTCGGTCCCCTCGATGGTGACGTCGCGCTCCTCGATCGCCTCCCGGAGGTGGTCGTTGGCCGCCCGCTCGGCCTCGCTGACCGCGGCGTCCAGGTCCGCAACCGCGTTCGCGAGCCGGTCGAGCTCCTCGTCGCCGCGGATCCCCCCCTCGCCGTCGAGCTTCGCGAGCGCGTCCTCCAGCGTGTCCAGATCGCAGGGCGGCTCGACATCGGCCGCCCGGTGGACCCGGGCCGCCGCCCGGAGCTGGTCGCGGTTGTGTGCGAAAAAGGCCAGCGCCCGCTCGGGGACGACGCTCACCGGGTCGTCGAGCGCGTCGGGTTCGACCCGGACATCCCCGGGGACGTCGGTCCCGGCGAAGGCTTCGTCGAGGACGATGACGGTCGCGTACCCGCGGGCGAGTTCCGAGAGCGTCCGAGCGTCCTCGACGAGTTCGACGCTCACCTCCGGGATGGCGTCCCGGGCGGCGGCGTACGTCTCTGCGTCCTTGGTGGCCAGACACCGGTCGCGCACGCGGACGGAGTCGGGTGACTCGAGTGGCTCGACGGCTTCGAGTGCGTCCTCGACGTCGGGATCGGGGGTGCGTTCCATCGCCGTCTCGGCGAACGCCCGCACCTCCTCGATCCTGGATTCGGCGGGGCTTGGGTACAGCGTTTCGAGCCGACGCGCGGCGTAGTCGGTGACGGTCCGCTCCTGTAGCAGTGAGAGGGTATCGCGGTAGATCTCCCGCGCCCGCGGCGTGGCCGCGAACCCGCCGTCGTCGTCGTGGCGCTCCCGGATTGCCGCCCGCGCGATCCGCGCGGCGCGCCCCTCGCTGATCCCCGGCGCGCGGGCGATCGTCGCGACGTCGCCCTCGCTGAGCGCCCGCTCGGGGTCGTCGAGCTGCTCCAGCGCGTCGGCCGTCTTCGCCCCGACGCCGGGGATCGACGTGAGTTCCATCTAGCTCCCAATTCGGAGGACGGGGCAAAAATCTAGCGAGCCCTGGCTAGGAACGGGTTCTACTGGTGGAACGTCCGTCCTCGATGCTCGCGAACGCTTCGCCCATGGCGTCGCCCACGCGGTCGAGCAACAGGCCGTCGGCGACGGTCGCCGCGATGGCGTCGACGTCCCGATGCAGCGGCCGGTCGTCAACGACCGGCGGGACGAGGTCCCGGACGGTCTCGTAAACGGCGGCCGTGCCTCGGCCGTGCGCGAGGTCGTCGTCGACGTACTCGGCAGCCTCACAGCCGGCCAGCAGTTCGATCGCGAGGACGCGCCGGACACGATCGACGATCTCCCGCAGGGCTCCGGCGGAGGTGGCGCTCATGCTGACGTGGTCTTCCTGGCCGCCGCTGACCGGCGTGTTGTCGACGGCGGCGTTGCCCGTGGCGCGACACTCGTTGAGCAGCGCCGCGGCCGTGTACTGGGCAATCATCAGCCCCGATTCGAGCCCGCTCTCGTCGGTGAGAAACGGCGGCAGGTGGGGCTCCTGGCGGTTCGGATTGAGCAGCAGGTCGACGCGGCGCTCGCTGATCGCCGCCAGGTCCGTCAGCGCGTCGGCGGCGTACTCCAGGCGGTGGGCAAGCGGCGCGCCGTGGAAGTTCCCGCCGGAGACGACCGCCGCGCGCTCGGTCTGGCTGGTGCGCGGGTCGACGTCCGCCGCGGGGAAGATGAGCGGGTTGTCCGTCGCGCTGTCGAGTTCGGTTTCGACGCCCTCCCGGAGGTGGGCGACCGCCTCGCGGACCGCGCCGTGGACCTGCGGGAGACACCGCAGCGAGTAGGGGTCCTGGACGCGGTCGCAGTTGCGGTGGGACTCGACGATCTCGGAGTCGGCGGTGAGCCGCCGGACGTTCGCCGCGCTGGCGGCGTGGCCGGGGTGGGGCCGGACCCCGGCGATAGCCTCGTTGCTCGTCACCGTCGTCCCCATGCCGACCTCCGTCGTGAGCGCGCCGGCGGCGTCGGCGGCATCGAGCAGGCGCTCTGCGTCGACGACCGCCAGCGCGGCCAGCCCGACCGTCAGCTGTGTGCCGTTGATCAGCGCCAGCCCCTCCTTCGGGGCGAGCGCGAGCGGCTCCAGCCCGGCCTCGGCCAGGGCTTCGTCACCGTCAAGTCGGCCGTCGACGCCGTCGACGAACGCCTCCCCCTCGCCGATGAGGACGAGCGCGAGGTGCGCCAGCGGCGCGAGGTCGCCGCTCGCGCCGAGGCTGCCGATCGACCGGACGACCGGGTGGACGCCCTCGTTGAGCATCGTCGCGAGGTGGTCAACGAGGATCTCCCGGACGCCGGAGTAGCCCAGCGAGAGCGCCTGCAACCGGGTGAGCAGCATCGCCCGGACCACCTCGCGGTCCAGCTCCGCGCCGGCGCCGGAGGCGTGGCTCCGCACCAGGTTGGTCTGGAGCTGGTCGAGCCGGTCGCGGGGGATGCGCTCGCTGACGAGTTCGCCGAACCCCGTGTTGATCCCGTACACCGCCCGGTCGGAGTCGATCACCGACGCGACGCGCTCGCGGGACGCCCGCACTCGCTCGCGGGCGCCGCCGCTAATCTCGACCGGCGCGTCGTCGCGGGCGACGCGGGCGACGTCCTCGGGTGTGAGTCGATCACCGATCACGACCGTCGTCACGCGCCATCACCCCCTGCTCCATCCGACGCGTCGCCGCCGATTGCAGCTTCACCGCCCGCCCACTGCCCTCGAAGGACCTCCCCGTCCGCGACGACCAGGTCGCCGTCGGCGAGGACGGTGTCGACGCGGTTGGTGCCGGCGTTTGCCGCCATGTGGACGTGCGAGGGCAGGTCGACGACGGCGAGGTCGGCCGCCGTCCCCTCGGCGAGCGTGCCGGCACCGTCGGCGAGCGGTCCCGTTCCGTCGCCGGGGTCGAGCGCCAGCGCCGCGTCGTGGGTCGCGCCGCGGATCGCCGTCTCCGGCCCGAGTCCCATCCGGAGGCAGGAAAGCGAGACGACGAACGGCATGCTGTGGACGAAACAGCTCGGGTTCAGGTCCGTGCCCAGCGCGAGCGGCGCGCCAGCGTCGAGGAACGGCTCGGGGTCGGCGTACGCCTCGCCGAGTGCGAACGCCGTCGCTGGCAGCAGCGTCGGGACGACACCCGCTTCTGCCAGCGCCCGGCCATCCTCGACGGTCGCCTGCAGCAGGTGGTCGGCGCTAGTCGCGTCGAGGTCGGCGGCCAGTTGCGCCCCGCCGATCCGGGAGAACTCCTCGGCGTGAATCTTCGGCGCGAGGCCGTGTTCCCTGCCGGCTTCCAGCACCCGCCGGGACTGCTCGACGTCGAAGACGCCCGCCTCGCAGAACACGTCGCAGAACTGCGCGATCCCCTGGTCGGCGACCGCCGGAAGCTGGTCCTCGACGACCTGGTCGACGTACTCGTCGGTGTCCGTATCCTCGGGCACCGCGTGGGCACCCATGAACGTCGGGACGAGGTCGACCGGGTGGCGCTCGTCGGCGCGCTCGATAGCCGCGAGCATCCGGAGTTCCGTCTCGGTATCGAGCCCGTAGCCCGACTTCACCTCCGCCGTCGTCGTCCCGTGGGCGAGCATCACGTCCAGTTGCCCGCAGAGCGCGTCGACGAGGTCGTCCTCGCTGGCCTCGCGGACAGCCTCGACGGTGACAGGGATGCCGCCGCCGGCCTCCATGATCTCGGTGTACGTCTTGCCCTCGATGCGGGCGACGAACTCGTCGGAGCGGTCGCCGGTGAACAGCGCGTGCGTGTGGGGGTCGACGAAGCCCGGCAGTACCGTCCGACCGGTCGCGTCGATAGTTTTCCCCGCACGCTCCGGCGGGTACTCGCGACAGACGCCGTCTGTCGGCCCGACGGCAGCGACGCGCCCGTTCTCGACGGCGAGGGCGCCGTCCTCGACGAGTTCGAGGTCACGCACCCCCCCACCCGGGCCGACGACGAGTTCCGCCGCGCCGTGGACGACGAGGTCGGCGTCAGGCACGGTGAATCTCCTCCTCAGCCGGAGTTCGTCCTCCGTCGCTTGCGAACGCCGACAGCGCGTGTGCGACCGCTCGTGCGGCCGCCGCCGCGCTCCGCCCGTCGGGACACAGCGGCGGCGCCGTCTCGACGACCTCGAAGCCGGCGACTCGATCGTCGCTCACGAGCAGCCGGATGCTCCGGAACAGTTCCCGCGTCGTGATCCCGCCAGGGGTCGGCGCCGAGACGCCGGGCGCAGCGGCCGCGTCAAGCACATCCAGGTCGACGCTGACATACAGCGTCTCGGCAGATAGCGCCGACAGCGCCTGGTCGGCGGCCTCGATCGGATCGTCGCCGACCTCCTCGGCCGTGACGATCTCGCCGCCCTGCTCGCGCAGGTACTCGGCGTAGGCCGTCGAGGTCTCGAAGTGCCGGGCACCGAGCACGGCGAGGCCGTCGAGGCCGGCGTCGTGGAGCTGCCGGTACGGGGTGCCGCTGGACGGTTCGCCCCGCAGTTCCCGGCAGTCGAGGTGGGCGTCGAGGCTGACGACGCCCACCCCGCCCTCGCGGTCGAGCAGCGGCGCGACGTTCGGGTACGAGAGGGAGTTGTCCCCGCCGAGGAACACCGGGAGTATCTCCTCACCCGAGGCGTCGTCTCCCGTGCCCGTCGCCTCGTGCACCGCACTCGTCACCTCGCAGACGGTCGCCTGCGCGTCGCTCACCGCGACCCCGTCGGGAATCGCCACGTTCCCGAGATCACCGACGGCACCGACGGGACCGGCGTCGAACTGGTGGGTCTTCACGCCCGCCAGCGCCTCGCGGATCGCGGCCGGACCCTTCCGCGCACCGGGCGTCCCGATCACCGCCCCGTCGTAGGGCTCGCCGACGATGACTGCGGTTGTTCCTTCGAGGGAATCGAGAGTCACGGGAGTAACGACGTCGCCGAACTGCTCGTCGTTCGGATCCGTCGACGGGCCGTCCCAGTCGCCGGCGGGATCCAGGGGTACGCCGGCCGTCATCGGTCCCGGTCCCGTCGCGGTACGGCCACGTCCGACTCCTCGGCCGCGTCGAGGGCCTCCTCGTAGCCGGCGTCGGCGTGGCGGATCACGCCCATCCCGGGGTCGGTCGTGAACACCCGGCGGGCCTTCTCCGCGGCGAGGTCGGAACCGTCGAGGACGACGTGGTTGTTGGCGTGTATCGAGTTGCCGATGCCGACGCCGCCGCCGTCGTGGACGCTGACGATGTCCGCGCCGGCGGCGCAGTTCAGCAGTGCGTTGAGGATCGGCCAGTCGGCGATCGGGTCGCTGTCGTCTTTCATCGCCTCGGTCTCGCGGTTGGGGCTGGCGACCGACCCGGCGTCGAGGTGATCGCGGGTCACGACGACGGGGGCACTGATCTCGCCCTCCGCGACGAGATCGTTGATCCGCAGCGCGAACGCGGCGCGCTCGGTGAGGCCGCCCTCGCTGTCGGCGGTTTCATCGCCTCCGTCCCGGGGCGTCTCCGACGCCCCGCTTGCTTCGTAGCCCAGCCAGCAGACCCGACTGGGGAGACCCTGGAACTCGACGCGCTCCTGGGCGAGGTCGATCCAGCGCAGCAGCCCCTCCTTCCCGGGGAACAGTTCGCGGATCGCCTCGTCGGTCCGGTGGATGTCCGCGGGGTCGCCAGACAGCGCGACCCAGCGGAACGGCCCCTTTCCACGGCAGAACATCGGCCGGATGTACGCCGGGACGAATCCCGGAAAGTCGAACGCGTCCTCGCGGTCGAAGGCCTCCTGCACCTGCCCGCGGATGTTGTTGCCGTACTCGAAGGCGATTGCCCCGCGCTCCTGCAGGGCGAGGATGGCGTCGACGTGCCGTTCCATCGTCGCCAGGCTCTCCTCGCGGTACTTGTCGGGGTCCTCCTCACGAAGTCGGTCGGCCTCCGCGACGCTGTAGCCGCTCGGGTAGTACCCCTCGATGGCATCGTGGGCGCTCGTCTGGTCGGTGACGACGTCCGGGATCACGTCGCGGTCGAGCAGCCCTTCGAGGAAGTCGGCGGCGTTCATGTGGACGCCGACGCTGTAGCGCTCGCCGGCCTCGGCGGCCTCGCGGGCCCGCTCGATGGCCTCGTCGAGGTCGTCGGTCTTTGCCATGCAGTAGCCCGTCTCGATCCGGCGGTCGATGCGCTCCTCGTCGACCTCCGCGGCGATGCAGACCCCCTCGTTCATCGTCACCGCCAGCGGCTGTGCGCCGCCCATCCCGCCGAGACCCGCGGTCGCCACTATCTTGCCTTCGAGGGTACTGTCGTACTCCTTGCGGGCGAGTTCCGCAAGCGTCTCGTAGGTGCCCTGGAGGATGCCCTGGGTGCCGATGTACGCCCACGATCCGGCGGTCATCTGGCCGTACATGATCAGCCCCTTCGCTTCGAGTTCGTGGAACGTCTCCCAGTCGTCCCAGTTGCCGACGAGGTTCGAGTTGGCGATCAGCACGCGCGGCGCGCGCTCGTGGGTCTCGAACCGGCCAACAGCACGGCCGCTCTGGACCAGCAGCGTCTCCTCGTCGCCGAGGTCGCGTAGCTCCTCGACGATGACGTCGTAGTCGTCCCAGGAGCGTGCCGCCCGTCCGGTGCCGCCGTAGACGACGAGTTCCTCCGGCTTCTCGGCCACCTCGGGGTCGAGGTTGTTGTTGAGCATCCGCAGCGCGGCTTCCTGGCGCCAGCCCTCGCACTCGATGTCGGTCCCCGTCGGCGCGCCCTGGTACTCGCGCCAGACGGGGCTCGGTTCACCCAGTCGGTCCGCCGCCGAACGCTGTTTCTGTCCCATGTTTGTAGTTGCCGGAGCGCCATGAAATGTCTGTCCCTGCCCCGATAATTGCGTCCGACAGTATCAGTACGAGTCGACGTCGGTCCCGACAGAACAGACGTACTCGCCGGTCGCGACCTGGGGGAGCCGGCGGGTGCGCCAGACGACGCCGCCCGTGTCCGCGGTCACCTCCGCCTTGGGCTCGCCGAAGACGCCGGTAACCTCGAACAGCGTGGTGCTGGGCGAGACCCGGTCGCCCAGCTCGACCGTGAAGTCGACGAACCCGCCGGCGGGCGCGCCGTACTGGTCGAAGCCGGTCGCACGAGTCTGGGTTTCGGTGTCGACCCGCCCGTCGAGGAAGCCGTAGTGGCGGAGCACGTTGAACACGCCCTCGACCCCGATCTCGATGCTCCCCTCGTCCCAGCCCACCGACCCCCCAAGCTCGGGGTCGACAGTCGGGACGCCCTCGTCGGGGGCGGCGCGGGCGAGCTGGCCGTCGGGGCCCTTCTGGTCGAGGACGTGCCCGCAGCCGAACACCTTCGCCAGCTCGAGACACTCCTCGTGGAGCCGGTGGCGCTTCCCACACCGGACCCGGACCTCGTTGATCATCCGCGAGGTCGAGCCCTGGTGGAGGTCCAGCGCGAGGTCGGCGCGGGTCGCCGCCGCGAACGTCGCCGCCGCGATCCGTTCGGTCGACGTCCCGTCCTCGTCGCCGGGGTACGCCCGGTTGAGCTTCGTGTCATCGACCGGGTTGCGGTGCTCGCCCATCTGGAACGCGAAGTAGTTCGCGATCCCCACGATCAAGATCGTTCCTGAAATCTCGGCGGGGTCGAGCTGCGGGACGACGCGCCGGAGGACCCCCACGCCGTTGAGTTCGTCGCCGTCGCTCGCAGCCTGGATGTACAGCGTCCGCCCCTCGCTCGCGCCGTTGACCACCGTGACCGGCAGCCCGACCGTGCTACCGTCCCGGGCCTCGCCGATTTCCAGCCTGCCAGTGTCGACTTCGCCGCGAGCGGCACGCGCCGTGCCCAACCTCGTCATTACCTACAGTCGATGGTCCCATGCTCTTTAGGGGTTCGGAATTCCTCGTCGGGCGGGAACGGCTGCCGTCGATCCCGCGGTGCTCGCCCCGGCGCCAGCCCGTGATCGCCAGTCACGTATCTGAAATCTTTTACTTGCTGAGTCGTAACGGCGGCTATGGAATTCAATCTGCCCGTGTCGGTCGGCATCCTCGGAGCGATCATCGTGGCCGGCGTCGGCGGCCTGGCTGCGAGTGGCGTGATGAGCACGGAGACGGTGCTGATGATGGTTGCCCCCTCGATGATCGTGTTCGCCGCAATCGTCTTCGCAATCGGCGTTATGCACGGTCAGTACCGCGCAACGACGCGGTAACGTCACCGGCGCGGACTGCTGTGGAGTCATTCTCGTCACCGTCCGCGACGACCCACAGTGCCGGCTCTGTACCCTCGGTCTGGCCTCCATCGTCAGCCTCGTCAGGCAACACGACCGTCGCGCCGACGGAAAGCGGCGCGAGCACGCCCGCGACGAGCGCGCCCGGGTCGGTCAGGCTGGCCGACAGCAGCACCCGATTCGTTTCGTCCAGGCCGTGTTCCGCGACGACATTCTCGGCGACGGCAAGCAGCGTCTCGTGGCTGTAGGTCTCCCCGTCGGCCCGCAGGGCCGGATCGGTCGCCGCGACTGGTTCGGGCGGCGCCGTCGGGTTCTCGCTCCACAGTTCCGCCTCGAAGTGTGCGACTGCGGGGTTCTCAGGCGGCCCGCCGTACGCCAGCGTCGAGCATCGGGGTGCCGTCTCGGAGGACCGCCACGCCGGCGCGACGAGCGCCCGCGATTCGACTGGCTCCTTCGGCGTCACGTCGACTGTCGCCCCGACGGACGCCGCGCCGAGGATCGCCAGCAGCGGCTCCGCGGCTCCGAGGAATCCGATCGCGTCCTCACCGGTCCCGCCGTCGCTGGTCCCGCCGTCGCTGGTCTCGCCGTCGCTGGTCTCGCCGTCGCTGGTCTCGCCGTCGTCAGCCCCGCTGTCGCCGGGCGCTTCCTTCGGGCCGACCGCCACCGCCACGGCCGCGCCGGGGTGGACCCCGTAGTGGCCCAGCAGGTTGGCGGCCTTGAAGCAGTTGGTCGCGAACTCCCGGTAGCTGTACGGCGCCGACCGGCCGGCCGCGTCGAGCACGGTCCCCTCGCGGTCCTTCGCGTCGGCGATCAACTCCTTGAGCGTCTCGCTCCCGGCTGTCATCCGAAGGAGTTCCGGAGGCGGTCGAAAAAGCCCTGTTCGACTTCGATGTTCTCGCCGCCGGCCTCGGCGAACGCCTCCAGCGCCTCGCGCTGCTCCTCGTTGAGCGACTCGGGCGTGACGACCTGCACCTGGACGTAGAGGTCGCCGTGCCCGCGGCGCTTGAGTCGTGGCATCCCCTTGCTCTCCAGCCGGAACGTCTCGCCGCTCTGGGTGCCCTCGGGGAGGTCGAACTCGACGGGGCTGTCCAGAGTGTCGACGGTAACTGTGTCGCCGAAGACGGCCTGCGGGAACGAGATCGGTTCGCGCTTCTTCAGGTCGTCGCCGTCGCGCTCGAACTCGGGGTGGTCCTCGACGCTGATCTCGACGAGCAGGTCGCCGTTGCGCGCGCCGCGCTCGCCGGGCGCGCCCTCGCCGTTCATCCGCAGCGTCTGGCCATCGCGGATGCCCGCGGGGATGTCCGCCTGCAGCGTGGCCTGGTTGCGGACGATCCCCTCGCCGCGGCAGGCCGAGCAGGTCTCCTCGTAGAGGGTGCCCTCGCCCTCGCAGCGCCGGCAGGTCGTCCGCTGTTGCATCCGGCCGAACGCAGTCTGGCGGACCTGGGTCTGCTGCCCGCGGCCGTTACACTCCGGGCAGGTCCGGGAGTCGGTGCCCGGCGGGTGCCCCCGGCCGTCGCACTCCCCGCACTGCTCGGGGCGGGTCACCGTGATCTCTTTTGTCGCCCCCTCGAAGGCCGTCTCGAGGTCGATCGTCATCCCGGTCTTGAGGTCCTGCCCCGAGCGGGGCCGGTTCCCGCCGCGCGACCCGCCGCCGAAGAACTGGTCGAAGATGTCCTGCATGTCGCCGAACGGTCCCCCGCCGCCGAACGGGTCGCCGCCGGCGCCGCCGGGCCCGCCCCGGCCACCGCCGCCGACGCCGCCGCGCTTCTCGGCCTCGACGAACCGCTCGTGGCCCAGCTGGTCGTACTGCTGGCGTTTCTCCTCGTCGGTCAGCACCTCCTTGGCCTTCTTGGCCTTCTTGAACTTCTCTTCCGCGTCGGGGTCGGCGCTGACGTCCGGGTGGTACTTCCGGACGGCCTCGCGGTAGGCCTCCTCGATCTCCTCCGTCGAGGCGTCGCGCGAGACTCCAAGCACGTCGTAAAAGTCCTCGGTCATCAGTTGACGGGGGTTACTGGACTCAGCTACTAAAACAGCCCGGGTTCGGTGTGAGAGCGAGGTGTCTTGTAACTGCCCTCGTCGTTGGCCTACGAATTGCAGCACCCGCCAACGGAGCTGCAAAGAAAGCCCTCGGCGCGCTCGCTAGGAATAGTCGCTTCACCGAGTGACCGTACGCAGAAAGCCCTCGGTGCGCTCGCCTCCCGCGGCTCGTTGCGCTCCTCGCTCGCTTCGCTCGCTGCGGTGCTTACGTCGCCGGGGTTCGGCGACCGCACCTCGCCCTTTCAGTCCGCCAGGGGCGTTGTCTGAGTAGACGGCAGGAACTTAGCGGTTGATCGGCCGGGAGAAACGCCGCTGTGGTGTTGAGGAGTTACAGCTGAAGGTGTGAGGTCGAGTCGGGCATGTCGTCGTCATCGTCGTCATCGGCGGGGCCCTGCCAGAGGAAGTCGACGTCGTCGTCGGTGAGGTACACCTGGCCGTCCTCGACCGTGATGTCGACCGACAGCAGCGTCGTGTTCGCGGCGTCGCCGTTGTCACAGTAGCCCGAGCAGGCGTCGAAGACGGAGCCGTGCTTGGGGCAGACGATGCCGCCGTCGCGAACGACCGCACCGATCCCCTCGCGGTGGAGTCTCTGGGCCTCGTGGGTGCAGTTGTTCACCCAGGCGTTGACTGGCCGGTCGACCGTCCCGTCCTCGCAGGGGACCAGAAACACCTCCGTGCTCTCGCCGAGGCTGTCGCGGACCGTGAACAGCCACGACCCCTCCTCGCGGACCGTCTCGACGCTCGTGAGCCGGTAGCGGTCGGTCATACCTCCGCCTTCGAACAGGAGTGGGTTAACTCTGTTCCAGAAACTCCTGGAACAGCAGCTGGACGTCGCCGATCGACAGCGCCCCGTCCGTCCGGAAGTCGAACGCATCGACGTTGTCCTGTACGACGTCGCTCTCGCGGTTCTGGAAGAAAATCTGCACGTCGGCGACCGTCAACTGCCCGTCGCCATTGAGATCCCGGTACAGCCCGTCACCGTCGAGGTCCCGTGGCGGATCGACGCCCACGACCGGCGGCGGCCCCAGTTCGGACTCGTCCTCGACGACTGTCACTGGCGCCCTCGCGTCCGCGTCCGCGCTCGCAATGACTGCGTCGTACTCGTCGGCGTCGCCCCCGTCGGTCACCCAGGCCAGCGTCACCGTTGTCGAGTCACCCCCGGTCAGCGTCACCTCCGTCGAATTGCGTTGCTGGCCGCCAATCGTCAGCGTCACCGTCTGCCTGTCCGAGAGGTCGCCGGCGTTCTCGACCGTCGCGTTCACCAGGAGCGTCTCGTTCTGGACCACCGGCGAACTGGTGTCGGTGATCTCGACGCCGAACTCCGCCGGCTTGTGGACCGTCACGCCCGCCGATGCGGAGTCGTCGTCGCTGGCTATCGTCGCCGTGTACTCGCCCGCGTCGCCCTCGCCCGTCAGCCACGAGAGCATCACCGTCGTCGACTCGCCGCCGGACAGCGTCACCTCCGTCGACGCACGTTGCTGGCCGCCGACCGTCAGCGCGATGGACTGCGTGTCGGTCGCGCCGCCAGTGTTCTCGACGGTCGCCTCGAACGACAGTGTCTCGCCCTCAACTACTGGCGCGTTCGTTCCGTCCAGAGACACGACGAGGTTCGGCGGCACCTGGACCTCGACGGCTGCCGATGCGTCGTCGTCATCGCTGGCCACCGTCGCCGTGTACTCGCCCGCGTCGCCCTCGCTGGTCGCCCACTCGAAGGTCAGCGTCGTCGACTCGCCCCCAGCCAGCGTCACCTCTGTCGAATTACGCTGCTGGCCGCCGACAGTGAGGGCGACCGTCTGCGTCTTGCTCTCCTCACCCGTATTCTCGACGGTCGCATCGACGGAGAGCGTCTCGCCCGAAAGCACCGGCGCATTCGTCGAATCGACCGACACTGCGAGGATCGACGGCACGTTGATCGTCACGCCCGTCGAGGCGCTGTCGTCGTTGCTCTCGACAGTCGCGTCGTACTTGCCGGCGTCGCCCGCAGCGGTCTCCCACCTCAGTGTCACCGTCCGCGTCTCCCCACCTGACAGCGTCACGGCGGTCGAGTTGCGCTCCTGTCCGTCGACGGTCAGCGCCACCGACTGCGTGTCGGTCGACTCGCCCGCGTTCTGGACCTCTGCGTCGACGGAGAGCGTCTCGCCTTCGGTGACCGGCTCGTTCGTCCCGCCGATCGTCACCGCGAAGTTCGCCGGGGCGTTGACCGTGACGCCCGTCGAGTCGCTGTCGTCGTCGCTGTCGACCGTCGCGGTGTAGTCGTCACCGTCGCCGCTGCTTGTGTCCCACGTCAGCGTCACTGTCGTCGACTCGCCACCCCCGAGGTTCACGTCGGTCGAGGTACGCTGCTGGCCGCCGATCGTCAGCCTGATGGTCTGTGTGTCGCTCTTGTCGCCAGTGTTTTCGACCGTCGCGTCGACGGTCAGCGTTTCACCCTCGTCGATCGGTGAGTTCGTCGAATCGATCGTTACCTCGAAGTTCGCTGGCAAGTCACCCGAAGCGTAGTCGGCT
Organism: Halobacteriales archaeon QS_4_66_20; assembly: GCA_003021015.1. Lineage (GTDB taxonomy): Archaea > Halobacteriota > Halobacteria > Halobacteriales > Haloarculaceae > Halovenus. Next base: position 47,485 of record PXRK01000073.1, read on the forward strand.
GCGGCTTTGACGTCGATGATCCCGTGCCCGTACCGGTTGTCCTGGGTGTCGCCATCAGGGTGGTCCGCCGTCTCGACCAGCGCGGTTTCGATCTCCGAGACGCTCAGGTCGCTGCTGGTCGCTGCCTGGACGAGCGCGGCCGCAGCCGAAACGTGGGGCGCCGCCATGCTGGTGCCGGACTTTGTCTCGTATCCTCCACCAGGGGTTGCGCTTTCAATCCCGACACCTGGCGCCGAAACAGTTGGCACGATGTACTGTTCCGGCCAGTCGCTCGGTGCATCGCTCCCCCACGCGCTGTCGGTGTCGATCACCTCGCCCGAAGAGAAGCTCGCAATGTTTCGGTTCGAGTCAGAAGCACCGACGCTCAGTGCGTCGTAAACGTTCCCCGGTGAGCTACTCGTGCCCTTACCGCGGTTACCGCTGGCAGCCACGACAAGTGTCCCGGCAGATTGAGCGTCCCGTACCGGATCGATGAACTGTTCGACGTAGTCCCCGGCCCCGAGACTCATCGAGAGTACGTCCGCGTTGTTGTCGACTGCCCACTGCATCCCTGCAGTGATCTGTGCGAGAGTTCCCGTGCAATCATTGCTACAGTCCTGGGTCAACACGGCGCCGTGATGAAGCGTCACAGCCGGCGCAACGCCGATGTGTGTTCCGCCCGCGTCACCGCCGGATACTGTCCCGCTCACGTGCGTGCCGTGCCCGTCAGGGTCGTAGTCCTGGGGATTCGAATCGACCTCGTTTCCATCCCTGTCCCACTCGTTCCACTTGCTGAGATCAATATCCTGGTGGTCCGGGTCGACGCCGGTGTCCAGTACCGTAACTGTGGTCCCACTGCCTTTCGTCCCGTACGCGCTCCAGACGTCGGGCGCGTTGATCTGTTCGAGCCCGTAGGTGTAGTGACTCGACAGCGTCCCTTGCGTGAGGGACACGCCAGCCGGCGCAGTCATTCCAGTGTCCGGACTGTTCGTCGGCGCGGTGGAAGCCGGTGTGACAGACGATCCGGTCTCGACCGTCACCTCGAAGTTCGGCCCGACGTGTTCGACGCCGTCGACGGCCGCCAACTCACTCACGTCCACGCGTGCGTGCTCGATTTCGACCAGCGCCACGTTCCCGAGCCAGAAGTTGTTGCGCACCGTCACGCCGGGCGTCGCCTCGGCGAACCTGTTGAGCGGCGCCTGGGCGCTGTCCGCCCGTGCTTGCAGCTGGTCGACGCTGACGCCATCGGCCCGCTCGGCTGGGCCGATCCGGTCGGTACCGAAGTACACGAGCACGAGCTGCTCGCCCTCGCCCTCGCTGACCGCCGGGCTGATCGTCGGCTCGCCGTCGCCGGGATCGTCCCCGGCGGCGACGCCTGCGACGCCACCCGCAACGAGAAGCGCAACTGCGATAAAGAGGACCGCGACCCGGCCACCGGCATCCCCCACTTGCCCGGACTGCGTCACAGCCTCGCCCTCCGACCCGCGTCTCGCACGGCGCGACTACCGCGAGGTATCGCGTCCCGAACCATGACGGCTATCTACGCAGCTTCTGTAAAAAAGGATCGGGTCGAGTTTCAATCGTGATATCACGAACGACCGTATGAGTCGAACAGGTTCTTTGCTCTTCTATGGATTGGTGCGTCAAGCCAGTCCCGCTTTTTTGCGAGTTCGTCGAGTTTTTGCAGTGCTTCTTCCTGGTCCAGTACGTCTCTTTGGACGAGTGCTTTCAGGACGATGGGTGAGATCGCTACTTTTGCATTCGTGAGGTTTTGGAGTTCGGGGAGTGCTCGGAGGTCGTCGGTGATCAGGAACTCCGTGTCTATTTTCTTGGTGAGGAGTGTGCAGCTTCCTTCTCCAGGGTCTATTCGGGAAGATGTGAACCCTCCCTTTACCTGGTGAGTGGTTATTCTGTCCCGGTTGTCAAGGACTGTTTCGGCTGTGTCTCCATGGCTGTCGTTGTATTCGCTGGTTTCCTCTAGTTCTTCGATTACTGTTTCGGTGGTGTGGATGTCGAACTCTGTTAGGAAGGTGTTGAGGTAGTTAATGGAGGCTATCGAGATTAGCGCGCTTGTGTCCGCTACGATCATTTCTTTCTTAGACTTCTAAAGTTCTGCCAGATCGTCGGCTAGATCGTCGCCCTGTTTCAGAATGGTTTTTGAGGCGCGGACAGATTCGGCGTCCTGTCTTCCGATGAATTCTTTCAGAACTTCGAATCCCATCTGGTCGTCAAGATAGAGCTCGACTACCGCCTCTTTGAATTTCTCGTCGTCCTCGATGTCATCTAAGTACTCTTGGAGTGCTTCTTTGACGATTTCCGTCCTGTTTTTCTTGCTGACTTCAGCTGCTACGTCCGCCTTCTCAATCAAGTTCTCCGGAAGCCGGAAGTTGACCCTGGTACTGCCCATTCTCTAATCCACCTATTGTATGTACACTGTACCCACAAGTTTATAAGGTTTTGCCGGGCACCAAGGGTTGCGGTAACTTTGGCGTGAGGATCGACAGCGCCGTACAGCCAGAACTCCTGGCCGTTAACGCGACCGTCGGGAAGTACCGAGAATATATATCAGCCAAGCCCAAAGCGGTCTTGTAAATGAATCGTAGAAGGTTCCTCGCTACTACTTCAGTCGCCCTCCCTACAGCACTCAGCGGATGTTTGGAGTTGGGAAATATGAAATCGGATGAGGAATCGAAAACGAACAGTGGTTCCGGTTGGTACCAATCTCGTATCGATGCTGCAAATACCGGGTATCTCCCAGACTATTCCCGGTCGGATATTACTGTCTCTGAGGAATGGACGTACAGCACAGGAGGCAGGCCCACCGGTGGTCCGCTGGTGGATGATGATTGTGTGTATGGAACTAACGTTGAGGGTGGAATATATGCTGTTGATGCTGAGTCTGGCCAAGGACTGTGGACAAAAAGCCTTGATGCCGAAATATTCCAGACGCCCGCCCTTTCTGATGACAACCTATATGTAGTCTCTCAAGCGGGGAAGTTGTATGCAATCGACAGCGAACAGGGTGAAAAAACAGAAGAATTCGATGTTGGACCAAACCGCTTCGAGGAACGGTTTATTAGAAGTAGTACTGCGCCAGGCGTGACGATCAAGAATAATATTATCAGCCTCGGAGGGGGAAACCTACAGGTAATCGATTCTTCAGACTCGGAAATACTCATGACCCGTGATTCCGAAGATGTTGTGTACTCGAAACCTGCGATCACCGATGATCTGATAGTCGTTGGTCAATCAGACGGTATGCTTCAAGCCATTGATCAAGATGCACGCGAGGCGGTCTGGGAAAAACAGGTTACGGATGGATCATTGGAGATGCCGGTGATACAGGATGGTCGGCTATTCATTTCTGAGGAGCCGGGAGCGAGCCTTTACTGTCTTGATCTCGCCACTGGAACAGAACAATGGCACGTCTCATTTGATACGGTTGCTATTTCGCCCCCAGCCGTTACACCAGACGAAGTGGTAGTAACGCTACAACCTGGAGAGAACTCTGGTGGCGCGGGAGGTATACGAGCATTTGAACCGAATACTGGGGATGAATTATGGCGAAATCCCACTTGTCACGGCTACGCAGCAGCTCCGATCGTTACAGAGGATCGAATATATACCGCTCAAGGGGGGAAAGTGATCGTTTACGAACGAAATGGAGGAAAAGAAGTGTCCACCACAATCCCAAGCCCCCCGAATAAAGGTAGTCTGGCACTGACTGAGATGGGAATATATGCACAGACATCTGTATCTCATGTGTTGAAACTATATAGATGAGCAGGCGTCGCCTATCCCCCCTACGGAAGAGGGGATTCGGGCAGCAACCTGTATACGGTCGTATTCATTCGTGAACGCTGTACTTGCTTGTGAGCAGAAATGACTTCGCTGGACTCCACACGATCACCGCAGCTCCTGAACTGCGGTTCAGGAAATCTTTACCAGGGTTCCGAACCAGTCACTGAGACATGTCCGCAGACCAGCTCGTTCGCGTCGCACAGCTCGATGACCTCCGCGAGGAGGGCCAGGAGATTGTCGCTCCGGCCGGCAAGTCGGTTGCGCTGTTCTACCACGACGACGAGGTGTACGCCGTCGACAACCGCTGTCCCCACATGGGGTTTCCGCTGTCGGAAGGGTCGGTAGACGACGGCATCCTGACCTGCCACTGGCACCACGCGCGGTTCGAACTCGCCTGCGGGGACACGTTCGACATCTGGGCCGACGACGTCCAGACGTACCCGACTGACCTGCGGGACGGCGAGGTGTACCTCGACCCCGACCCGGAGAAGGACGTCCCGCCGGAGACGTACTGGCGCAACCGGATGGCCGACGGCCTCAGCGAGAACCTCCCGCTGGTGATGGCGAAAAGCGTCATCAACCTCGACGACCTCGGCGAGGGGTTCACGACGCCGCTCGAAACCACACTGGAGTTCGGCATCAGCTACCGGTCGATGGGCTGGGGTCGCGGGCTGACGACGCTCGGGGTGATGGCGAACCTCTATGACTGGGTCGACCACGACGGCAAACTCCGGGCGATGTACGTCGGTGCCCGCGAGGTCGCCGACGAAACTGCCGGCGAGCCGCCCCGCTTCGAGAAGTACGCGCTGGACAACGACGACCTCACCAAGAAGCGCCTCAAGGGCTGGTTCCGCGAGAACTGCGAGGTCCGGGACTCGACCGGCGCCGAGCGCGTCATCCGGACGGCCGCCGCCGTTCTGCCGCCCGAAGACGTGGTCGAAATCCTGGTCGCCGCAGCGACTGACCACCTCTACGTGAACGCGAGCCACACGCTCGATTTCGTCAACAAGGCCTGCGAGACGCTGGACCACGTCGGCTGGGAGCGCGCACCGGACGTGCTGGGGGCGGTCGTCGACCAGATCGCCGACGGGTCCCGCGCCGAGGAGACCTCCCAGTGGCGCCAGCCGATCGACGTCGCCTCGCTGGTGTTTGACGCCCACGACGGGCTGCCGGATCTGGCCGCTGCCGGCGCGGGCCGTGAGTGGGAGCGCCCCGACGACTTCATCGAGCTCCTGCTCTCGGACGACCCCGAACTGATCGTCGACACGCTACAGGGTGCGATCCAGGCCGGCGCGACGGCCGAACAACTGACCGACGCCGTCGCCGACGCAGCGACGCGCCGCGTCGCCCAGTTTGCCACTAGCAACGAGTTCAACGACTGGAACACGGTCCATCACACGTTCAGCTACGCCGTCGCCGCACACGAACTCGCCCGGCGGACCGACGCCATCGACGCCTACAAACCTGCGTTCGACGGTGCGATCAGCGTCTACCTGGACCGCTTTCTCAACGAACCTGCGGCGCCGCTGCCCGACCCCGAGGGGAGCGACCGCGAGCCCGCAACGATCCGCCAGGACCTGCTCGCCGCCTTCGACCAGCAGGGCCAGGTCGACGAAGCGGGGCGACTCGCCGCCGAACAGTTCGCGGCCGGCGGCGACCCCGAGGACCTGATCCAGACCCTCGGCGAGGGGCTGTTGCGCGAGGATCCGCAGTTCCACACCCTCCAGAACATCGAGGGGGCGATCCGTCGCTACGACCGCGCCGACAGCGAGGCCGGCGAGCGACTGGCCCTCGTCGCGACGGCACGGTACCTCTCGGCGCACTCGCCGACGCGGCGCTCCTCCGAGCAGACCTTCAACATTGCCCGCCAGCTCCACCGCGGCGAGAAACTCCACGAGGAGTAGGCTGCGCTGGCTGATACTGTCGGACGTGACTCTGCCGGCAGAAAAACGATGAGAGGGTTCATAGTGATTATTGCGACTCTTTACTGCCGTCGATTCGTCAGCCACCGGTTTCAGCCCGTGACATTCCCGGGACGACGATGTAACTCAGAAAACAATCGCAATAATCACTATCAGTTCGTGTTACAAACCGTCCCCGTCGACGAGGGCGGCCTCAAGCAGCTCCAGCGGGTGCCGGATGTCGTAGCCGGTGCCGTGCTCCATCTGCATCGCGCAGGTGGGGCACTCGGTCATGCCAGTCTCGCCCTCGGCCTCGGCCATGTGCTCGAACATCTCCTCGCCGATCTCCATCGACTTCTCGTACTTCTCGGCCTTCCAGCCGTACGTCCCGGAGATGCCCGAGCAGGACTCGCCGACGTCCTCGATGCCGACGCCGTCAACATCACGGAACAGCTCCAGGGCCTGCCGTTCGAGCCCCTGGTTGCGGGCGTGACACGGCGCGTGATACGCGAACTCCTCGGCAAGTTCGCCGTCGACCTCCACCTCGGCAAGTTCGCCGCGCAGGTCCTCGTGGATCCGGAGGTACTCCAGCGATTCGAACGTGTTGGCGGCGACGTCGTCGATCCCCGGGATGTCGAACAGCTCCGGGTACTCCTGGCGCAGCGCCATCGAGCAGGAGGTACAGGAGGCGATGGCGTCGTACCCCTGGTCGACGAGGTCGCGCATCGAGGAGACGTTGACCTCCGCGTGTCGGCGGGCGTCGTCGAGCATCCCGTTGGCGAACATCGGCGTGCCCGAACATTTCTGCTTGGGGACGACCACCTCGTAGCCGAACTGTTCGAACACGCGGACCATCGCCTTGCCGACCTCCGTCGTGTTGTAGTTCGAGTAGCAGCCGTGGAAGTACGCCACCTTCTTGTCGGCGTCGACCGGTTCGCCCCGGCGCTCGCGGTTGGCCCGGGCGCGCTGTCGGGAGGCGTCGGCGCCGCCCTGCCTGGCCCACCACTCGCGGAACGTCTCCGTCGCGAACGCGGGGAACTCCCGCTCTTTCGTGACGCCCATCGTCTTCTCCATGACCCAGCGCGCGGGCCCGAAGTTCATCACGACGTTCGCGAGCCGCGGCAGCTTGCTCGCCAGCCACGCCGACGTGCGGTAGTTCGAGAGGATGCGGTTGCGCCAGTACTCGATCGACCACGTGTCCATCTGCTCGCTGACGTACTCCCCGCGGGCGGTGTTGTGCATCTGCGAGAGCGGGACGCCCGCCGGGCAGGCGTTGTCACAGCGCATGCAGTTCGAGCAGTCCATCACCGAGTCGTCGATCTCGTGCTCGTCGTCGCGCTGCTTGAGCCGCCACTGCTCGGGGCCCTGGAACTTCGGTCCCGGGAACTCGTCGTCGACCTCCGCCACCGGGCAGTTGGTGTCGCAGGTCGAGCACTTGTAACACGAATCCGATCCCGGTCGCAGGTCGAAGTCGTCGCTGTCCGGGAACACGTCGACCGGCTCGAACTCCTCGCCCGTGTTCGGTGCTGCCGGGTTGAACTCCCCGTCCGTCTCTGTCGGTTGGTCTGCGTCGCTCATACTGCCTCCTGTCCCGCGCTGTGTCCTGCTGCGTACCCGGTTGCGATCGACACGCCGCTCCCGGATTTCTCGGCGGCCAGGTCGTAGCCACCCAGCACCGCCCCGGCCGCCCGCAGGTTGGCAAACTCGACATCCCCGCCGCCGTCGAGCGGCCGGAGGTCGTCGTCCGTCTCGACCCCGAAGCGGGCGAACGTGTGGTCGCCGAACACCTCGTTCTCGAACCAGTCGTAGCGGTCCGCCGGGTGGGCGACGTGACAGTCGAAGATCGGTTCGTAGACGCCCTCGCGGTCGGACTGGACGCCCTTGCCGACGAGACCGCCCGTCGCCAGCACGTACTCCTCGGCGGTGTTCGGTATCTCCGCGCCGTTTTTCTCGATGTAGACGCGCTCGATCCGGTCCTCGCCGTCGAAGTCGACGACGGGGTTGCCCGTCTCGATGCTCGCGCCGGCCTCGTCGAGCGCCGCGAACAGGGCGTCCTCCAGTCGCAAGCCGGGCAGCGAGGGCGGGCCCATCGGTACCTCGAACACGTCAGCGCCCAGACGGTCGGCGAGGTCGGCCCGGACAGCCCCGGGATGCTCGTCACCCAGCACGGCCGGGAACCCGACGCGCTCCTCCTCGTCGAGTTCGGTGTTGACGCGCGCGGCCAGCGCCTCGCGGACCGGCCGGTCGCGCCCCCTGACTGTGACCTCGCCGTTCGTGTCCAGCAGTTTCGCGTACCGGGTCACCTTCGCGTCCGCGCGCAGGTCGCCCGGGAACTGGATTGTGACGCCGCGCACGTCGAAGGGGACCCCCGCGGCGTCGAGGTGCGCGGCGGCGTGCGGTGCGTCGAACTCCGTCATCGACTCCAGACCAACGAGCAGGAGGTCCCGCGTGTCGCTGGCGAGCCCCGCGCTCGCGCTGGCCGGGTACCGCGCCGTCGGCTTGATCGTCCCCCCGTGGGTCGGGAGCAAGGCGTTCCTGTCGGTGTGCCCGCCGTGGTAGTGCGGGACGGCGTCGTCGAACAGGTCCAGGCCATCGCGGATCGCCTTGATCCCGACGGTCCGGTAGGGGTGTGTCTCCGGCAGGTCCGGGATCGCCTCGAACGGATCGGTCAATGGCCCGTCGCCGTCGGGCGTGTACCCGAGCACGTCGACGAGGCCCGAGGCGCTCCGTAGCGTGCTCTGCTTGTACGACACCAGGCGGACGTCCTCCCCCGTCCGCGCGGCCGACAGCGCGCTCGTGAGGCCGGCGAGGCCCCCGCCGATCACCAGCACCTCGGACTCAATCGCCATGCTCGGTGCCCCCGTCGGCGGCGACGCCGCTCTCGCCGGAGGACTGCGCCGGCGTCGACCCCGCGTCGAACGCGGCGAAGTCGACCGGCTCCCCGTCGGCCGGGTCGTTGTCGCGGTTCTGCGTCGTCGCGTGCAGCGCGTAGTTCAGCATCGCCTGGGAGAGTTGCTCGCCCCAGAGCGCGTGGCGCTGGCCCTTCCAGCGCTCGGCGAGCAGTTCGTCCCAGGCCTGGCGCGCGACTGCCTCGTCGTACTCGCCGTGGAGTTCGTTCGCCATCCGGTGACAGCAGAAGCCGCCCTGACAGTTGCCCATCGACGCGCGGGTCCGGATCCGGACGGCGTTGAGGTCCGAACCCGACTGCTCGATGGCGTCCTGGATCTCGGCGCGTGTGACCCCCTCGCAGTTGCAGACCACCGGGTTGGGATCGGTCGTCTTCAGCACCTCCTCGGCGCGCGAGCCAAGGCGCTCGACGCTGCGCCGGCCGATCGGCGAGCGGAGGCCGAACTCGTCCATGTAATCCCGCAGGAGGGAGAAGTCCTCGCTGCCCGGCAGCGGGACGTCAGCGGTGCGGCAGTCGGCGTCGATGCCGAACTGGTTGCAGACGTGGTCGCTGATCTCCTCGCCCATCATCCGGTAGGTGGTGAACTTCCCGCCGACGATGCTGGTCATCCCCGGCAGGTCGTCGCGGGTCTCGTGGTCCAGCAGGAAGTAGTCGCGTGTGATGTCCGTCGGATCGTCGCTGCCGACGTCCGGCGGTTCGTACAGCGGCCGCACGCCCCAGAAGGAGCGGATCGTCCGGGCCTCCTCCAGCATCGGGACCAGCTCCTTCAGCTCGTCGATCATCAGGTCGACCTCCCACTGCTCCTCGGGGTACTCCGCCGGGTCCTCGACCTCCTCGTCGGTCGTGCCGAGGATCGCGGTCGTCTCGTGGGGGACGATGATGTCCGCGTCGCCTTTCGGCCGACAGCGGTTGATCACGGTGTCGACCTGCCGGACGTTCATGATCGTCATGACGCCCTTCGAGGGCCGCACCTCGATGTCGACGTCCGCCATCTCCCCGATCCGTCCGGCCCAGGCGCCCGTGGCGTTGACCACGTAGTCGGCCCTGATCTCCTCGCGGCCCCCCTCGGTGCCGTGGACGCGTTTGCCCGACCCGGAGTCGTGCTCGACCTCGATGCCGACCACCTCGCCCTCCTCGACGAGCAGGTCGGTCACCGTCGTGTGGGTCTCGATGCGAGCGCCGTGTTCCATCGCGCTCGCGGCGTTGGCGACTACCAGCCGGAACGGGTCGATCGCCCCGTCCGGGACGGTGATCGCCTTGTCGATGTCCTTCGCGAGGTGGGGTTCCACCGCCCGCGCTTGCTCGCGCGAGACCACCTCCGCAGGGATCCCACACTCCGCACAGCCGGCGAGTTTCTCCTGGAAGTACTCCTCGGTATCCTCGGGCCGCTTGACGAACAGGCCACCGGTCATCTCGACGCAGTGACTCGCGATCTCCCTGAGGACGCGGTTCTCCTCGATACACTCCGTCGCACTGGCCTGGTCTGCGACGGCGTATCGGCCGCCGCTGTGGAGTAGCCCGTGCATCCGACCGGTCGTGCCGTGTGTCAGGTTCCCCTGCTCGACGAGTGTCACGTCGAGTCCCCGCATCGAGAGGTCCCGGGCGATGCCGATCCCGGTCGAACCGCCGCCAATGACGGCGATGTGTGGTGCGGATGCCATCTTGTCCCCGTTAGGAGTCAACATACTTTATTTTATCGACGAATGCCAATCTACAGTAAAGACAGTGTAATGACGCATGGTACTAACTGACGAACCGTTTGAACGTTCCTTTCTGTTTAGTTACCTGTCAGGACGGAGCCCCCGACAAGAGAGTGCGAAAACGCCGGATAGAGACCCTCCGGACGCGTGTCGTGTCAAAATCCGCCGAGTGGCATCCGGCACCGGTTTTCTATCATGTCTGGTAATCTGCGGGTAAATATTATAAACGACGGTATCCAACCGCTGCTGAATCACAGAATGTACCGACTGTTCAAACTACTTGTTTCGGGGTGTTGCAGGCGATGAGTCGGTGGTTGCCGTTCGGAAACGGGGATGCTGCCGAGGACGTGGCCGACGAGCGCGGGTCGAGCCCTGCTGAGCCGGCAGACGGCGGGCGTCAGCGGGGGAGCGTCGAAACCGACGGGTCCGGAGCGATAGACCCCAGCGCGGACCTGGAGCGCCTCAAGACCGAGCGCGACGAAGCCCAAGCCGAGATCCAGCGCCTGGAGTCGGAGCTCGCCGCCGAACAGGAGCGCACCGACGAGCTCTGTGCGGCGATCGATGAGCTCGCAGCGGTCGTCAGGGCCAACGCCGACGGCGACCTGACCGAGCGACCCGGGCAGCCGCCGGCGGACGCGGCAGCGCCGCTGTACGACGCCTACCGCGAGCTGCTCCTCGAGTGGGACGACACGGTCGACCGGATGTCCTCGTTCAGCGAACAGGTGTCCTCGGCGACGGCCCAGGTCGACAGCCAGATCGACTCGGCCAAAGCCGCCAGCCGCGACGTTTCGGACGCGGTGGAGGGGATCTCCGAGGGGTCGGAGCGACAGAACGACTGGATCCAGGAGATCTCCGATGAGATGCGCAACCTCTCGGCGACCATCGAGGAGATCGCCAGCTCCGCGAACCAGGTCGCGGACGTGACAAACGAGGCCTCCGACCGCGGCAGTTCGGCACAGGACTCCGCCACCGAGGCGATGGCCGAGCTGGAGCAGCTCACCGAACACGCCCAGGAGAGCGCGGAGAACGTCGAACAGCTCAACGACCTGATGACCGACATCGAGGACATCGTCGCGTTCATCACGGAGGTTGCCGACCAGACCAACATGCTCGCGCTGAACGCCAACATCGAGGCGGCGCGGGCCGGCGAATCCGGCGACGGGTTCAACGTCGTCGCCAGCGAGGTCAAAAGCCTCGCCGAGGAGACCAAGGAGGCGACCCAGGAGGCCGAGGAGAGCATCAAGCGCGTCCACGACCAGGCCGACCAGACGGTCGAGGAGATGCACCGGACCCGCGAGAGCGTCGGGCACACCCAGGAGACGGTCGGCTCGGCCATCGAGCAGCTGGAAACGCTCGTCGGGAAAGTCGAGGAGATCAACACCAGCGTCCAGGAGATCACCGACGCCACCGACACCCAGGCCGACTCTACCCAGGAGGTGGTGTCGATGGTCGACGAGGTCAGCGAGATCAGCGACGAGACCGCGGCCGACGCGTCGGTCGCCGCGGAGGCGACCCAGGAGCAGACGACCGAGCTCGTTGAAGTGTCGACCCGCGTCGCGACGCTCGCCGAGCGGGCGGAGACCCTCGAGGAGACCCTCGATCACTTCGAACGCGGCGGTGGCGTGACGACGGCCGGCAGCGAGGGGACCGTCGTCGAGTTCTGGCACGCGATGGGCGGCGAGAAGGCGCTCCTGCTGGAGGAGCTGGCCGAGGAGTTCGAGGCGACGTCCGATGACGTGAGCATCTCGCTCACCTCGAAGGGGAGCTACCGCGGGACGCTCGACGCGACCCTGGCGGCGGCGGAGAACGGCAACCCGCCGGGGATCGCGCAGATCTTCGAGATCGGGACAACGCGCGCGCGTGACAGTAATGCATTCGTGCCAGTAGAGCGACTACTCGCCAGGAACCATATCGACTCGCTGCTGGACCCGCTGACCAACTACTACCGCTTCGACGGCACGCTGCACTCGGTGCCGTTCAACGCCTCGAACCCGATCCTCGCGTACAACCGGGACGCGTTCAGGCGGGCCGGGCTCGATCCCGACAGACCGCCGAAAACGTTCGATGCGGTGACGCGCGCCGCAGAGCAGCTGGTCGACGGTCCCGTCGACTACGGGATCACGTTCGCGAACTACTCGTGGTTCGTCGAGCAGTGGTTCGCCGAAGCGGACGAGCTGCTGGTCGACGGCGAGAACGGCCGTGCGAGCACGCCGACGACGTCGAATCTCGACGGCGAGTTCGGCCAGGCGCTGTTCGAGTGGTGGACGGACATCGAGAACCGGGGGCTGTATCTCAACCCCGGCATCGAGGCACGCGGCGCGGCGAAAAACGTGTTCCACGAGGGGGACGCGGCGATGCTCGTCGGCTCGACATCGTTGCTGCGGTCGATCGAGTCGGGCGCCGACTTCGACGTCGGCATGGGGAAGTTCCCGGTGCTCGACGACCGGACCGGCGTGCTCGTCGGCGGTGCCTCCCTGTGGGTTGGTGAGGGCCTGCCCCCGGACGTCCACGACGCGGTCGCGGAGTTTCTGACCTGGCTTACCGAACCCGAACAGCAGAAACGGTGGCACCGTGAGACGGGATACTTCCCCGTCCACGAGGACGCCATCCCGCAGCTCCGCAGCGAGGGCTGGTTCGCGGAGAACCCACACTACGAGACGGCGTTCACCCAGCTTACCGAAACGGAGGACACGACGGCGACGCGCGGCGCACAGATCGGTCCGTTCGACACGGTCCGGTCGATCATCGAGGAGGGCGTCGAGAGCATCGATGGCGTCGAGGAGGTGCCGGCGGCGCTGGACCGCATCGACGGCAAGGTCGAATCAACGCTGGAATCCTACAGCTCACGGTCCTAATCCGCACGCGATCGGCCGGGTCGACAACCTTCGTCGCGTCCGATCAGTGAACTTTCTTCGCGTCCGACAACTGTTTCCTCCCCGATATCCGGGTTCTCTTTACGCACACTCCCTGGCCCAGTAGTAACTTTTATAATGATTCACTATATTGTTTACCAACACGGCGGAATGGGTCGTAAACTTTCCGCCAAACGGAGACTGGAAAACCATGTCAAACACATACGTAGGTGCAATCGATCAGGGGACGACAGGGACTCGCTTTATGGCGTTCAACCACAGCGGGGAGATCGTCGCCAACGCATACAAGAAACACGAACAGATCTACCCGGAACCCGGCTGGGTCGAGCACGACCCCGAGGAAATCTGGGAGAACACGACGGAAGTCGTCAACCAGGGGCTGGACGAAGCGGGGCTGGACGCCTCGCAACTGGAGGCGCTGGGGATCACCAACCAGCGTGAGACCACGGTCGTCTGGGACGCTGAGACTGGGAAACCGGTATACAACGCGTTGGTCTGGCAGGACAGGCGCACGACGGATCGCGTCGAGGAGCTGGAGGCGGAGAACAAGGTCGGCTGGATCCGGGGCAAAACGGGCCTGGAAGCTGACGCGTACTTCTCGGCGACCAAGACCGAGTGGATCCTCGATAATGCGGATCCGATCAAGCTCCAGCGGATCCGCCCGGAGGACGTCCGCGACCGCGCCGAAGACGGCGAACTCCTGATGGGCACTATCGACTCCTGGCTCATCTACAACCTCACCGGGAATCACATCACCGACGTCTCGAACGCCTCCCGGACGATGCTGTACAACATCCACGACCTCGACTGGGACGAGGAACTCCTCGAAGAGTTCGGCGTCCCCGAGTCGATGCTGCCGGAAGTGCGGCCATCGTCCGACGAGGACTACTACGGCACGACCGATGCCGACGGGTTCCTGGGGGCCGAGGTACCGGTTGCCGGCGCGCTGGGCGACCAGCAGGCGGCGATGTTCGGCCAGACCTGCTTCGACGAGGGCGACGCCAAAAACACGTACGGGACGGGGTCGTTCTACCTGATGAACACCGGCGAGGAGGCAGTCGAGTCCGAGCACGGGCTGCTGACGACCATCAGCTTCCAGCAGTCGGGTGAACCCGTCCAGTACGCGCTGGAGGGTGCCATCTTCATCACCGGCGCCGCCATCGAATGGCTCGAAGACGTCAGCCTGATCGACGACGCCGCCGAGACCGCGGAACTCGCACGCTCCGTCGATTCGACAGACGGCGTGTACATGGTTCCGGCGTTCACGGGCCTGGGCGCGCCCCACTGGGACGGCCGCGCACGCGGCACCATCGTCGGCATGACCCGCGGCACGGAACGCGAACACCTCGTGCGTGCAACGCTTGAGTCGATCGCTTACCAGACCCGCGACGTCGCCGAAGCGATGGAAGCGGACTCGGGCGTCGAGACGACGAGTCTGCGCGTCGACGGCGGCGCAGTGAAGAACAACTTCCTATGTCAGCTGCAGTCGGACATCATCCAGACCGAAATCGTGCGGCCGGAAGTCGACGAGACGACGGCGCTGGGCTCGGCGTACGCCGCGGGGCTGGCGGTCGGCTACTGGGACGACCTCGACAGCCTGCGCGACAACTGGCAGGTCGACAGTGACTTCCAGCCGGAGATGGACGACGCGGACGCCGACAGCATGTACAGCCGCTGGGACGACGCCGTTGAGCGGTCACTCGACTGGGCAGTGGACGAAGAGAGTGAGTGAACATGGCGCTGGAGCTCACACCCGAAACAGCCTTCGCAATCGCTGATCTGTCAGATCAGCTCATGCAGGTCGAGTACTCGGCGGGGTCGTTCGACGACTACCTCGACGTGATCCTGGAACCGGAGAACCTGCTGGGCGCACTGGCGGGCGGCGCGTTCGGTGCCGCGGTCGGTGCACTACCCGCTTTCGTCTTCACTGGGTTCCTGGTCATGGGCGGTGCGATTTCGTCCCCGCCGGGTGCGCAGGACGCGATCGGCGGTGTCGGCATCGGCTTCGGACTCGCGTTCGGGCCGCACGTCTCGTTCGCCGGCGGTGCCGCGGCAGCCGCGTACGCAGCGAAACAAGGGTACATACAGTCGGGATTCGACTACCATAACGGGAAAGACATTACCTACGCGCTGGGTTGTAAACCGGACATACTGCTCGTCGGGGCCTTGTTCGGGCTGTTCGGTCCGATCTCCGAGCAGCTGTTCCGGCAGATGGCAGTCCCGACGGACCCGATTGCGATCACGGTCGTCATCAGCGCGCTTCTGCACCGCGCTGTGTTCGGCTACAGCATCGTGGGAACTGTCAGCAGCAAAGCGGACGGCTTCTTCGACATGGGGCCGTTCGAGCGCGAGGAGATGCGTCCGGAAGGCGAAGCACCCGGCGACGGCGGTCTGGAAGGCTCCGAACGGCTCGCCGTCGAACCGTGGCTCCCACACCAGTACCTGTGGGGTGACGTGACCGCTATCGGTGCGGCCTTCGGCCTGCTCGGTGGCTTCGCGGCGCTGCAGTCCGGGAGCGCGTTCCTGGGCTTCGGGCTCAGCGCGGCGTCGTTGCTGTTCTTGAACCTCGGTGTGGAGAACATCCCGGTGACACACCACATCACACTGCCCGCCTCGACCGCGTATCTCGCGGCGATTGCGGACGGCGGTGCGGTGCTCGCCGGCTCGGACCCTGCGGTCGCGATGGTGATCGCGGGCATCTTCGGCGTGATCGGTGCGCTGGTCGGCGAGGCGTTCCAGCGGGTGTTTTACGCACACGGTGACACCCACGTCGACCCGCCCGCGGCGTCGATCTTCATCGTCCACTCGTTGATCTGTGTGCTGGTTGCCGCCGGCGTCCTCCAGACTGCTGTCTGGGTGCCCGGCTTTGCCGGCTAATCGACGGATCAACCCGTTTGCCGCGATTTTTTGAGGACGCGACACTGGAACAGTGCTCTACTTCGGGAGAGCGAACCGGAAGACCGTGAAGGTCAGAACCGTGGAGAAGCCACCGGCAGCGTAGGCCAGGTTGTTGTTCGGTTCGATCAACGCGACCACGAGCGTGACGAACGGACCGACGACGAGTGCTATCCCGACCGCACCGTGGTGGTAGTTGCCAGTCAACGCCAGTTCCTCCAGACCGCTACCGGCGGTGTCCGAGGCGCTCCTGCTCGCGTGATACGGAATGTAGATCCGCACGCCGATGCCGACAAACGCTGCAACTATTGCCGAAAAAGAGTAATCACCTGTCAGAACGATCCCCGCGACGTACATCCCAAGAGCGACGAAAATCGCTGCAACCTTGCTCCAGCGATCGAGTTTGAGCAACGAATCGTCGACCTGTTGTTCGGCCATGCGTACCTCGAATCGGGCTACGCGTTTAACTGTTCAGGCTTCCGCACAAACAGTGCCGAGCGGACCGCTCGCGAACGTTGATATACAGCCAGACGTGACTCCGTGCAGTGCCAGGACAGTCCATCGGCTGTGTCATGAAACCACAATACTCATGAGAGCTGAACAGCCTCACCAAACTATGTACGAACGGCTGGGGCTGGAGGATGGCGATATCAAGAATATGGTGATCGTGGTCGGTATCATGACACTGGTGATGGTGATCACGATCAACGCCCCGCTGGTCCCGCGGCTGGTCGCGGCTGTCGTCCTCGGTATCATCAGCGCGGCAGCCTTCCTGATCGTGACGATCCTCATCCGGGTCTTTACAGTGTACTGACGACCGTGGGAATCGCGGTTGTGTCGAACAGGTTATGCGTCGGCTGCCACGGGACGAACGGTTATACGCCTATCTCCGCTAACTTCGATCCTCGAGTCTTCGATCCGGAACGAGACGCATATGTCGCTCTCTCTGGCCTCGGTGGTGTCATCGAACATCGCGTCTAGTGCGTCGGGGTTGATGAAATGGCACAGTGGGTCCAGGTCAATCGGCTCGACTCCCTTTACCGTCGCGACAGCTTGAATCACCCCGTGTGACGGGGATTTGCCCATGTCGAAGATGCACTCAAACTCCGATCGATCTGCTTGCCCCGAGTTTTGAATCCAGATTTCACCCCCGGTGTCTACGGTCACGTGGTGTTCGTGGTACACGAAACTGATCTGAATGGGACGCCGGCGTCGCCGGACGAGCGCATTGAAGATGATCGGGTCCACGACAAGTTCAATAGGCTCCAACTCGTCCGGGTCGGTACCGGTCGCTTCCGCGAGCGAAGAAACGACTGCATCGCTCCCCGGTTCGGAGTCCGGATCGAACGTGACGTGATAGCAATCCGATAAATCCACGTCTCCGATTTCCCCATCTATACTCATATATGTATCAACGCCACGCAGCCGTATATGGGTTGTCTGTGTGTAGTCTGATGTATGGACAAATTCGCATTATATGTGTTTTTTTTACTGAAGACGCACATCCCATCGGACGGAAATCTGAAAATTTACTAAAAATACTGCTAACTTGACAACAGTGATCGTAGTTATTCGTCCTCAGTATCGTCCCCTTGCCAGCCCGTGTCATCTGCCGCTTCCGAGAAGTAGAAGTGATTGAACGGCTGTATTTTCCGCCGTTTCATTATCTCTGTGCTCTCGACTTCGACGCCGAGGTCGTGGATCGCGTCCGTAATACGCACGACGTCGCTCGTATTACGGCCGACTACTTCGGTCTGGACGTTCCGCATGCCGGTGATCATCTCTCGGACGTCTATCACACCCTGGATGTCCATGAGTTGATTCACGATATCACTCCGCTCTTGTGGCGGCGCAGTGATGACGAACATCACGCGAAGCGGGAGATTGGCCGCCTCGTAATCGATTTCGGGGTGGTAGCCCTTGATAATGCCGTCGTCTTCGAGGCGTTCGAGGCGGTTACGGATGGTACTGGCGGAGACACCTGTCTTGTCGGCGATGTCCTCCGACGTGGTGTTCCGAGCGTCCGTCTGGAGCATGTAGAGGATACCGCGATCGACGTTGTCCAGGTCACGTGCCATGGGTGGAGTACGTGCAGTCGGTACAGGTTTTCCGTGAAATGGCGTGCTTGTCACTCCTGTCGTGAATTCAGTCCGCTGTCCGTTCGTTGTAGGCCGCGCGGACCTGGTCGAATCCGTCCGCCGTTGTCCGGAGCGCCGATCGGATGGCTTCAATCCGAGACTCGTATCGGACCGTCTTGTTTTCGAAATCGTATTCGATCCAGCCAGCGGCCGCCAGTTTCGGAAGGTGGATGTGATGGAGTTCGATTCTCACTGCGTCGGAGTCGGCCGTATCGTCGTGACGTGTTGCCGCCCCCGGTATCTCGGAACTGCGTATGCTATCGGCGAGCGCGGGGAGTTGAACGGGGTTGTCGTGGTTTGGGAGTTCGAGGAGAACCTGGTGTCGAAGCGGATGGCTCAACAGGTCGTGCGCGTCGGCCGAGTCAATATCCCCTCCACTGATTGGTTCGGACATAGCAGTTTCTGACCTACTCTTTGGTCTTCGCAGCAATAAACCGCTAGTTTAACTCCGACTGTAACAAACCTCGGGGTTCGACGAGTTCACTCCTCGTAGGTTTCGAGTTGCCACGTGAATATCGCCCTGAGTATGACGACCAGACTGTTCCGGTGACCGGTCCCCCAGATTGCGACTTCCTCGGTGTCTTCGGTTTCTACCTCCTCGACACGCACGCTGAGGAGGGCAGTTTGCTTGTCAGTGATGAGCAGCGTTCCCGCGGGTGTGTCGGTCCACTCCCACAGCGTCTCGAACAGTGTTGCGGACGGGACGGCGTCCTGGATGCGATCCCGAACGTCGTCGGAGATGCCACCGATGTAGATGTCCAGGCCCCGGTCGTCTGCGTTTCGGAGC
>PXRK01000074.1:0-48539 GCA_003021015.1 Halobacteriales archaeon QS_4_66_20
TGAGGTGTCAGTGATGACCGACGGGATCACGGCAGAAGGTGGTGCTGTCCACCTCTACAAGCAGGGCGAGGACGACCCACTGGCGTCGGAAGACCTCGCCCCCAACGGGACGTTCCGGTTCACCGACCTCGATCCTGGGACGACCTACGAGCTGGAAATCCGGAGTGCCGTGGCGACCCACCCCGACACCGGCAAGCGGATCGGCGGCATCCGCAACTTCCCGAAGACCAAGTACACCTTCACTGCCGAGTCGATCCAGCAGTCCGCCGATCTGGTTTATGGGTACGAGATCCGCGGGGCCGAGACGTACCGGTGGGAGTACTTCAAAGATGCGCCTGTTGTCAATCGGTATGTCGGGCACGGACGGTACAACCGGAGCGAAGCCTATGTCGTTGAAATACTAAAACAGAACGTCGACGAACCTCCGACGATAAAGATGGTCTACCTTGAAAATAAGACGTTCCTGTATGACTCGACTAGACCAGCTTCGGTATGGTACGAAAATCCAGAATATAATTACGAGCCACCGACAACGATTCCACATCGGATCGTTCAGGATCCCATCCAAGAGTTCATTCACCTAACCCGGCAATTTGAGGAAGAAACAGCGGTGAATGGAACTACTGTCCACGAATATTCGCTCTCAGGATTGAGAGATTACCCGGAAGCAACAGTCTACATCGACCCCGACACTGGATACATCATCAAATGGGAATCTGAACACTACTATCGCGTTGGATCAGAGGGAAGATATTACGATGACCCGGCTGAGATCTGGTTCAGTGACCACAACACAAATTCAATCATTATCGAGTCACCACGCTGAGGGAAAGAGGTCCAAATTATGGGTCCTTCATCCAGATCGCCCCGCCATAGCCTGACGCATCAGAGCCGTGGTGTTCAACCCGCCACCCAAGTTCGACTTTATCGCGAGAGACTTGTGATGGGATCTCACCCTTCGCTTTCTCACTCCCTGGGTAAAGCGTCAGGTATTCTTCTGGTCCGGGTGATTGCGGGGCGTATTCGACGGAGTATTCAGACGGGCTGAGTTCCCTCTCCTTGAGAGTTCCCTCTTCTTCATCTTCACATTCTACCAGATACACATCGTAGTCGACCTTTTGTTTGTTAATTGTTGACAGGGGACTAGTCTCGATCCTCAGCTCTGGCGTCCCACTCTCACACGGCCCACCGGGGTCGTCCGATGGGGCCCGGACCCAACTCTTGCGGGCCGTCTCGCTATCGTGGACTTTTCTGTCGTCTTCGACTTCAACTTCGACTTTGATGGTGTCATCCCACTTCTGTTGGGGGTTGTAGTAGAGTTCGTTCTCTCCCCTTTGGTACCTGTCGATCACGTAAGTCTCGCCGGGGCCGATTGAGACGAGAGTTTGATCTTTTTCACCGGTTGATTCGCCGTTTTCTGACTCGAGGAGATTGAAGCGTGCAGTCGCATCGCCGGGCAAGTCCCCGGTATTTGTGATCTCAGCATCGAGGACTGCGACCTGCGTTACCGGACTATCTTTCTCGCCCGGGATTAGCGTCACATCTGATGGGGGCATGTCTAGCTCGTAGGTCGGGAGTTGCCGTATGGCGACGTCTTTCCGGTAGTCGCCGTCCCAGGTGGTGGTCGTCGCGCGGACCTCGACGTTCTCGCCGTCGAGGGCGTGCCACCCGTGCGGGCCGTGGTGCCACGTGACCGGCGTCGGCACTGCCACGGTCTCCCCGGGCTCGATCTCGTCCGTTCCCAGGCCGCCGATCCGCTCGTCCTCCCCGGGGATGGTCAGCCGAACGATCGTCTCGGCTGCGACGGTACCCGTGTTTTTCACCTCGACGCGGAACCGGTAGGGCTGCTCCGGATCGTCGGGGTGCTCCGGGACTATCTCTGTCACTTCGATGGTGGCCGCCGTGCCGACTCTGATTCGGGTCCTGTCGGTGTCGTCCTCGCTGGCGACGGTGACGTTGTACCGCCCGGGGTCGACGCTCTCGGCGTCGAAGCTGGCCGTCACCGCCTCGCTCTCCCCCGGAGCGAGCGAGCCGACGGTCCGGGTGACGTTGTCGTCGGCGAATTCGGCGCCGACGGTGACCTCCTGGGTGTCGGAAGCGTCGCCGGTGTTCTCCACGATCGCCTCGACGGTGACCGTCTCCCCGGGACGCACCGGGCTGTTCGTGTCGGTGATGGCGACGTCGAAGAACGGCCCTTCCTCGTTCCCGCCGCCGTCGTCGCTACTCTCGACGGTCACGGTGTGGTAGTCCTCGGCGGTGAGCCCGACGACGTCTGTGAGGCGGCCGCCGACGGTGTAGGTACCCGGCGCGTCGAACGAGAGCGTCGTCTGCCACTCCGTGCCGCCGTCGACGAAGGTGCTGTCGTGGACGTCGCCGTCGACGAGCCAGCGCAGCGAGGACAGCGGCGCGTCGCCGGCCGAGCCCCGGAGGGTGAAGGTGCCGCTTTCGTCGACCTCGAGGGTATCGGGACCGGTCAGCGTCGCTGACGGCGGCGCGTTGTCGGTGACCGTGACGTACAGCGTATCTTCCGCAGTCTCGCCATCGTCGTCGGTGACAGTCAGCGTGACGGCGTAGACGCCCGTCTCCGTCGGGAGGAAGGTGGCGCGGACGCACTCGCCGGTCAGGCAGGCCGGCGCTGACGTCGTGCCGTCCGGCCGTTCGATCTCCCACTCGTAGTTCACAAGCTCGCCGTCGGGAGAGCGCGAGCCGCCGCCGTCGAGGTAGACCGTCGTCTCCAGGGGAACGGTCTGGTCGAGGCCGGCGTCCGCGAGCGGGGGCTCACCGGCGGCCGGTTCGACCGGGGCTGCTGTGGCGCTTGGTGTATCGGGTGTCGCCTGATCGAGAGCTCCGACGCCGCCGCTGGCGAGGCCAAGCGCGAGCACAACGACGACTGCGAGTTTGGCCGTGAGTAGCCCCTCGAAACGCGTCTTCCACATGAGCTACCCCTGTTTGCTTCGTCATCCAATAAAAACGTCAGCGCCTGTTCGAAGTAGTCGAGAAGAGGGAAAGCCCTCGGCCCGCTCAACCCTCCGGGGCTTTCATACTGATTGTTGGTGCCGAAAATACTCACTCGGTGGGCGGTGGCCGCGGCGCTCAGCTAATCGTGTCGTACTGCTCGGAGAGCTTGTCGACGGCCTCCTCGAACTGCTCGGCTTCGAACTCGTCGAGGTCCCACTCGACGACTTCCTCGACGCCGTCCGAGCCCAGTTTGGCCGGGACGCCGAGGCCGACGCCGTCGTAGCCGTACTCGCCGTCGAGGACGACCGAACACGGAAGCACCTCGCCGGTGTCGTTGAGGATGGCGTCGACGACGTGGGCGACGCCGCGGGCCGGTCCCCACTCGGTCGCGCCCTTGCGCTCGATGACGTTCATCGCGCTCTCCTGGAGGTCGGCGAGGATCTCTTCCTTGTCGTTCTCCGAGAACGTGAGGTCGCGGCCGTCGACACGGACCTTCGAGAAAACTGGAACCTGGGCGTCGCCGTGCTCCCCGAGGATCGTCGCCTCCACGTTGCCGACGGGGACGTCGAAACGCTCCGAGAGGACGTAGCGGAACCGCGCCGAATCCAGCCGACCGCCGAAGCCGACGACGTGCTCGCGCGGGCGGTCGCCCGATTCGTAGAGGTGGCGGTTGAGCAGGTCGACCGGGTTCGACGTGGTGACGGTGATGAAGTCGTCGTTGTGCTCCGAAAGCGAGGACTGGATGTCCTCCATGATCGGCGCGTTGTCGTCCGCGAGATCCAGCCGCGTGTCGCCGGGCTGGCGCGGGAGGCCGGCGGTGATGACGACGACGTCGGAGCCGGCCGTCGCGGCGTAGTCGCCCTGCCGGATCTCCGTGTTGGAGTCGTAGGCGATGCCGTGGTTGGTGTCGGCGGCCTGGCCGACGGTCACGTCCTCCTGTTCGGGAATGTCGACGAAGACGAGTTCGTCGGCGATGTCCTCCAGGGCGATGCTGTACCCCGCTGCCGCGCCGACGGTGCCCGCGGCACCGACGATGCTGACCTTTGCCATACCCGACGGTCCCCCCGCGCCGCCGGTAAACCTGTCGAATTTCCCGCCGACCCCAACGCCTAATTCCGTCCTGCTCGAAGGGCCGATGATGCTGCTTTCGGGGACTGTCGTCGTCGACGCCGACACTGTACTCCGCGACGGCGCGGTCGTGACTGCCGGCGACACCATCGCGTTCGTGGGCGACCGCGCGGACGCGATCGACCAGTATCCCGACCACGAGCGCCGCTCGTTCGATATCGTCGCACCTGGGCTGGTCGGCGCGCACGTCCACAGCGTCCAGAGCCTCGGCCGCGGGATCGCTGACGACACCGAACTCCTTACGTGGCTGTTCGATCACGTCCTTCCGATGGAGGCGGGCATGGACGCCGAGGCGATGGAGGTCGCGGCGACGCTGGGCTACCTCGAGTGTATCGAGAGCGGCACCACCACGGTGATCGACCACCTCTCGGTCAACCACGCCGACGCCGCCTTCGAGGCCGCCGGCGACGTCGGCATCCGGGGCGTGCTCGGCAAGGTGCTGATGGACAAGGACGCCCCCGACGGACTGGAGGAGGACACCGACGCAGCGCTGCGGGAATCCGAACGCCTCATCGAGGAGTATCACGGCAGCTACGGCGACCGCATCCGGTACGCCGTCACACCGCGCTTTGCGGTCACCTGCTCGGAGGCGTGCCTGCGCGGCGCCCGCGAGCTCGCCGACGCCTGCGACGGCGTCCGGATTCACACCCACGCAAGCGAGAACCGCGACGAGATTGCGACCGTCGAGGCGGAGACGGGGATGCGCAACATCGAGTGGCTCCACGAGGTCGGCCTCACCGGCGAGGACGTCGTGCTTGCCCACTGCGTCTGGACCGACGAGCGCGAACGCGAGTTGCTCGCAGAGACGGACACGAACGTCGTCCACTGCCCCTCCTCGAACATGAAACTCGCCAGCGGCATCGCGCCGGTCGTCGAGTACGTCGACCGCGGGATCACCGTCGCGCTCGGAAACGACGGCCCGCCGTGCAACAACACGCTCGACCCGTTCACGGAGATGTGCCAGGGCAGCCTGCTCGCGAAAGTCGACCGCCTCGACTCGACGGCGCTCGACACCGACACCGTCCTTGAGATGGCGACGACCAACGGCGCCCGCGCGGCGGGGTTCGACCGCCTCGGCCGCCTCGCGGAAGGCTGGCGTGCGGACGTGATCGGCCTCACGACGGAGATCTCGCGGGCGACGCCGGTCACCGGCGTCCGCTCGCACCTCGTCTACGCCGCCCATGGCGACGACGTCCAGTTCACGATGGTCGACGGCGAGGTGGTCTACGACGGTGAACCGACGCGGGTCGACGCCGAGCGAGTCCGCGAGCGGGCGCAGGAACTGGCGGAGGCGTTGTAGTCGCGGCCGATCGGTCAGGCCCAGTCTGATAGATATTCGACTACATCCTCTAGTTCGGGATAGGCCTGTTCGACGCGTTCGACAGCGTTCCGAAGCTTGCGGGGAGCCATCGTTTCGGAGGCAAGCAACACCCCTGGGTGTCCCGCTGTGTCGGAAAAATCCTTCTTGTCGTAGGTAAGGACAACCCGGTTCTCTTGGCTTGCTGCATTGAGGACGGCAGCATCACCTGCTCCTTTCTCAAGGACATCTCCGACGCGTCGGACATCGTATCCGGCTGATTCCAGCGCCGAAACGTGTGCTGGAACGATGTTTTCGTCTGCAAGAATCCGCATTATGCGCTCTTTTTGTACTCGTCGGGGTCAACAGGACGCCTCTCACGGATTTCCTCGATCGTTTTCCCGCAGTCGTTCTGTAGCTGCCGTATCCGTTCGGGGTTGTCGAACACGTACGCGAGTGCGTGGTGGACATCAGCAACTGAGATACCGTCGTACTTGCTCGCGATCGCTTCCGGGGTTTCTCCGCCCTGATACTGTTCGTAGACGTGCAGCACGCCGATACGGGTTCCGGCGAGGCGGGGCGCCCCCCCGAGCGTCTCCTCGTCGGAAATAATCTCCCTCATACCCCCGTGTACTGCGTGCTCCGGTAAAGAGTCTGGCCCCTCCATCTTTTTCTGCGTCGGGTTTCCTCGCTCACTGCGTTCGCTGCGGGAACCACTCTTGGAAAAACATGGGTGAAAAAGGCTGCTCGGTCGTTGCACTCCCTCGCAGGGAACCGCTCGCTTCGCTCGCGGACGCTAGTCTCCGACAGCCTCTTCGACAATCTCGATCTCCTCGTCGGTCAGGCCGTACAGCTCGTAGACGATCTCGTCGATCAGGTCGTCGGTCCGCTCGATCTTCGCCCCGCGGCAGCGTCAGCGCGCGCAGGCGATCCACCAGCGAGTTCGTTTTCGTCGCGGTCTTGCGGAAGTCCGCGAACTCGCCGGCCTCTTCGACCGCCACGGGGACGAACGCCTCGATGAGGTCCGCCTCCGCCGCGGTCAGGTCAGTGATCGCAGCGCCGGCCGGGGTTCGGTTTCGCGTCCCCGATTCTCACAGCTACGAATGGGTGTCTTTATAGAAGGCGAAATTCTGCGTGAGCGTAAGCAGGCACGCGAGATGAGTGAGATCGAACCGCGGTGGATTCGGTGGCCATATGCTCGAATTCGACGCGAGCTAGAGACGACGGACGGGACTGTTACGCGATTTGTCTATCAGTTAGAGTACGATATTGCGGCGACACCGGCGGGAACGCACACTCCCGACTGGCAGCCAGTTGCTCGTTTCGACCACAACGTCGAACCGAACCGCGGCCACGATGTCCGCAAAGAGGGGCTCCACCTGGATCTGTACCGAGACGGGGAAAAACATCGAGTTCTCGCGGGTTTTCCGACGGTGTCGCTGGAGCACGTGCCGCAGTTCTGCGAGCAGTTCCTCGAGGACAACGCAACGCAGTTGTTAGAACAGTTCGAACGCTGGCACGACCTGTACGGACCGTGGCGGGTTCACTCCGAGTAAAACTCGTCGGCGTCGCGTTTCTCCAGGTCGGCAATCTCCGGGATCTCCACATCGTCGGGCAGCTCGAATTCGGAGACGGGACGGCCGGTCAGCTCCGCGAGGAGTTCCGGCGTCGGCCTGCTGTCCTGCTTTTCGAGGGACATCCTGTCTTGCTATTCGTCGTGTGCACACATACATTTTACTCCCCGACAGCCTCTTCGACAATCTCGATCTCCTCGTCGGTCAGGCCGTACAGCTCGTAGACGATCTCGTCGATCAGGTCGTCGGTCCGCTCGATCTTCGCCCTCTCTAGTCCGTCGCGCACGTCCGCGACCGCGGGCAGCGTCAGCGCGCGCAGGCGATCCACCAGCGAGTTCGTTTTCGTCGCCGTCTCGCGGAAGTCCGCGAAGCCGCCTGCTTCGTCGACTGCCACGGGGACGAACGCCTCAATGAGGTCCGCCTCCGCCGCAGTCAGGTTAGCGCCCTTCCGTATGAAAGTACGGTTCGGGAACAGGTAGTAGCCGCGCTGGCCTGCCAACGAAACGCTTAGGGGAGTGAGTCGACCATTCGTAGGTGAGGGACCGTAGGGTAGCTTGGTATCCTCCGGGCCTTGGGTGCCCGCAACCCCGGTTCAAATCCGGGCGGTCCCATCCTCTCAAGGCAATCTTCCCGATAGCGACCAGCCTGTTAGGGTACCCGCTGAGAGTCGCCGGGAGGTGGGTCCGGTGAGCCGAGTCGTCGAACTCCGGCCGCCGGTGTGTGCGTTCTGTGGGTGCGTGATCGAAGACGAGGACCAGCAGTGTCCAGCTCGCGACGACGGGCGGTGTTACCCATGACGGGCGACGACGTCGATCGCCGGCGTGTCCAGGTCCTTGAGGATATCGGCCAGGTTCTCGGCGTCAACGGTCGCGACTACGAGCTCCAAGAGGGCGACGTCGTCGACCTGCCGGCGGACAACACCGAGGCACTCCTCGAGCGCGGTGCCGTCGAGCCGATCGCCGAGGACGGTGGCGACCTGCCGACGCTGTCCGGACCACCCGAGCCCGTCGTCGACGATGACGGGACGGTCAAGCTGGTCCGGCCGAGTGCTGACGGTCACGACATCCGTTCGGCCGAACTTGGGACCTGGGTGTGCCGGCGCTGCGGAACCACCACCGAGACGCCGGTCCACAACGGCGAGGTCCAGGAGCCACACGAGTGCTCGGGCTGCGAGCGTCAAGGCCCGTTCATCCACCGTATCCTCGACGAGGAGCCCTCGCGCAAGGGGGCCGCTGCCCCCCAGCAATCCGACCTCGCCCCGTCGGCGTTCGCGGATCCGAGCTGGCCGACGCCGAGCACGATCTCCGACGAGGGGTATGCCGACCTCTGGGAGGACGTCTGCGACTGGATTCACACGAACTGGGTGACCGACGAGGAGCACCTGTACGACGGGCTGACGGCCTTCGCCATCTCGACGTGGCTGCGGCCGAACTTCAACTTCCTCCCGCAGCTCCTCGTGATGGGCAAGCACGAAACCGGCAAGACGCGGCTGCTCACGACGCTCGCTCGCGTCTCCTACCGGGCCCGTACGCCCGTTTCGTTCACGCCGGCGGCGCTCTTCCGGACGGTCGACAAGTACGACATCACGCTGTTCCTGAGCGAGTACCACGACCTCAACGACGACCTCCGTGACGAGGTCAACGCCGTCATCAAGGGCTCCCAGAAGCGCGGCGAGGACGTCATGCGCGTTCAGAAGAGCGCCGGCGGCGAGTTCGCGCCGGTCGACTTCGACATCTTCACGCACGTCGCGATCGGCACCCAGTTCGACCCGCCGGATGACATCGTCTCGCGCTGTATCCAGATCCAGACCAAGCCCGCCGACCGAGACGTCCCGGTCTGGTTCGACGAGGAGCGTGCCGAGGAGCTTCGCGACCGGTTGCTGTACGCCCGGTTCCGGCTGCTCGACTCCGAGGAGTGGGACCGGGCTGAACAGCGCTCCCTCAAGTGGCTCAACGATCGCGGTATCTCCGGCCGGCTTCGCGAGAAGCTGCTGACCCTCGTGACGGTCGCCGATCTCTGGGACCAGCGCGACGCGATCAAGCCGTTCGTCGAGGCGATGGAAACCGAAGCCGAGGAGGACGCGAAGGACACCGACGACGCGCTGTTCATTCGCGCCGTCCGGGATCTCGCGTTCGACGAACTCGGCAGCACCACCGTTCTCGGCGACGCCGATCCCTGGGAGGGGCTGGCGATCCCGCTGTCAGACGTCGCCGATCGGTTCAACGACATGACCGGCCGGGACATCGGACCGGGCTACATGGGCCAGATACGTGGCCGGCTCGGGCTGGAGAAGGCTCGCCACAGCGACGGCGTCGTGATCCGCGACGAGGAGCTCCGCGAGAAGCTCGAGGCGCTGTGCGAGCAGAACAATCTCGACTGGGAGCACTCCGGCTACCAGAATCCGATCCAGCGCCTCGAGGACCACGAGAAGGGCAAGCGCCGGTGTGGTGAGTGTGGTCGCGACCGGTTCCTCACCCACCGCCACGTCGAGGAAGGGGCGCACCTCTGCGAGGAGTGCGCTGACGAGCTTCAGGAGGTGATCGACCGTGAGTGAACCCCCACCCACTTCCGGTGAACCCCCGGTGAACCCCGGGTTCACTCCAGTGGAAACGCTGGACAGCGGCGGGTTCGGAACGCCGATAGCGGCAATAATCTCCGGAGTGATGAACCCCTCGCGAGTGCGAAGGGGCGGCTGTGTGGCCTATAGTATAGTAATAGGGTTCATAGGGTTCACCAGGCGGTACACACACCTCTGTCGTCAGGCGGTTTTCGGCGGTGAACCCCGGGTTCACCAGGGGTTCACCAGGTACACCGGAGGGTTCACTCTGCTGTCGCCGTCGACGAGCTGCCAGGATCATCCTCTGAGGAAATCCAGAGGCGCAACACGGTGCAAGATATGACCGACAATCTCCCGAACTACGCGGCGATGGAACCGCCCGAAGACACGCCTGTCGACCAGTACTCGACACACGAACGACGGGCCGAAATCTTGCACCTCATCAAAGAGGCCGGCTCGCCGTTCGCGATCACGCAGGTGCGCCTCGCCGAACGGTACGGCGTCCACGAGTCGACGATCTCCCGGGACATGGACCGTCTCCGGGAGTCGATCGACGACCACCTTGGTGATGACGCGAAACTGCTGACGCGGACACTCCTCGAGAAGACTGTCCAGGAGCTCCAGGCAGAGGGTGAATGGAAAGCGGCCTGGGATGTCGTGATGGACTGGAACGAATGGTTGGCCGACCTCGGGGAGCAGCACCGCGAGCCGGATCGTGTCGAGGCTGACGTCCGCCAGCGCACGAGCGAGGTCCAGTACCGCGTTGTTCGCGAGGAGCCCGACGACGTTCCGGTTGACGGCGAGAACGGAAGCGTCGACTACGCGGCGCTGGGGTTCACGGCCGCCCCGGGCGGCGAGGTCGACGTCGAGGCCGTCGACGCGATCGCGGACGAGGAGGTGCCAGCGGACGATGAGTGAGACCGACGTCGACGCTGCGGACAACGTCGAGATGCTCCGCTCGCTGTGGAAGCCTCACCCGGGCCAGGCGATCGTGATGAACCACGGCGCTCGGTTTCGCGCCGTCGCGTGTGGCCGGCGCTGGGGCAAGTCCGAAATGGCCGCCCACCTCGCACTCGAGCGCGCCCTCGAGGAGCCTGGCGCGACAGTGTGGTGGGTTGCGCCTTCCTACGACCAGGCGAACGCCTACGGGTTCGACAAGATCACGCCGCTGGCCTCGCCGGACGTCCTCGTCGACATCACGCGGACGAAACCCCGGGCCCTGGAGTTCGACAACGGGTCGACAATCAGTTTTCGGTCGGCCGAACGCGAGGACTCGCTGCGTGGCCCGGGGCTGGACTTCCTCGTGATCGACGAGGCAGGCAGCGTCCCCGAGCGCGCCTGGACCGAGGAGCTGCGACCGGCGCTATCGGACACCCTCGGCGACGCCGTCATGATCGGGACGCCGCGCGGGCGGAACTGGTTCTATCGGTGGTTCAAGCGCGGCCAGAGCGCCGACCACCCCAATGTCGCAAGCTGGCAGGCGCCGACTTACCAGAATACACATATCACCGACAGCGAGGTTGAAGCCGCGCGCGACGATATGCCTGACCGCGCGTTCCGCCAGGAGTACCTCGCCGAGTTCGTCGACGAGGTCGGCGCCGTGTTCGGTGACGTCCGCGACCGCGCCCAAGCCTACGACCTCCCACTCACCCCGGATTCGACGACAGAACCCTACGCGATCGGCGTCGACTTCGCGCGGATGAGCGACTGGACAGTGGCGATCGTCCTTGACGGCGACGGTCGCCTCGTCGCATTCGAGCGGTTGCAGGGCACGACCTGGACGCGGATCCAGAACGTCGTCGAGCGGCTGGCGGGCGACTACAGCCCGAACCAAGTCGCTCTCGACGCGACTCGGGACAACAAGATCGTGCAGGACCTCGAGCGCGCCGGGGTGCGAACCAAGCCGACGCAATTCACGGCGTCGACTAAGCGAACGCTGATCGAAAATCTCGTGACCTACCTGGAGACCGGTGAGATCACACTCTCCGACAGCGCGAATGCGCTTCTGAACGAACTCGAGGTGTACGAGTACGAGCAAACCGATTCGGGTCAGATCCGCTACTCCGCGCCGGCTGGGTTCCACGACGACTGTGTCGACGCGCTGGCGTTGGCAGCCGACGTCATGCGGTCAGAAACTGTCAGCCAGGGACTGACGTTTTCGGAGTATAGTCTGGGGGATATCGCATGATCCGGTGTGATGGCCCTGGTAAATCCCCCTACGCGATCGACACAGAGGCCCTCGAAACGAAGTTGCTGGTGGGCATCGTCACCGGCCTCGCCGAGCAGCGGGACCTCGTCGAGCACACAGAGGAGATTGACGCGCTGCTGGAGCGCGCGACGGCTGGTGAAGCGTACCCGAATCAGCAGGCCCTCGGCGACGCCTTCGCCCTCGTGTTCTACGCGAACCGGCGGGAGGTGTTCCAATCCCAATGACGCCGACGACTGGCCACGTCGGA
This sequence comes from Halobacteriales archaeon QS_4_66_20, assembly GCA_003021015.1. Lineage (GTDB taxonomy): Archaea > Halobacteriota > Halobacteria > Halobacteriales > Haloarculaceae > Halovenus. Next base: position 11,971 of record PXRK01000074.1, read on the forward strand.
CGAGGGAAGGCCGGCCAATTCCGCTCATTCGAGTGTTCCGGAACACCGCGTCCGGCCGCCGGTGCGCGTCACACCGCGTCGGCGGCATTGCAGAGAGGAAAGCAGAGAGGAGACTGAACCTATGAGTGCAACCCTACCCGAAGACGAAGACGACGAACAGCCTTCAACTGACAGCAACGATCAAGAGCTCGCCAAAGTCCTGGCGGAACACCTCTACGAGGTAATTGAGGAACTCGCGAGCCAGTCCGGAATAGAACCGATGGCTGTGATCCAGGAGCTCGTTCAGGTCCAGCAGGCCGGCGGCCCCGTGGAGCAGGCTCGGGGGAGCGGTCTATCGCTGGATACGCTGGAACAGCAGTTTCAGGAACGCCAGGAGAGAGTGTCGCCAGGAGCTCGCAACCCGGACAAGTCGCTCAGAGAGCAGATTGAGGAGAAGGAACAGCAGCTCTTCGGTAGACCCAAACCCACGGACAAGTCGCTCGAACAGCAGCTTGAGGAGCGGATGCCAAGATGAGCGACAGCGTTGACGTCGTCGAGAGCAAGCGGAACCGCGGCGATGTTGAGTCGACCATTCAGGGCTGGCTCGACGACAACAGCGGGATCACGTCACTCGATGACGTCAAGAAAGTCTACGAGATGAACGATCGCGTCGGCATCGTACTACTCTACACCGCGTAGCCATGAACACGAAAGTACGTCACCCAGATCAGAAGAGGAGTTCGAAAACAACGGTCCACGCAGAGCACCCCTACGAGAGACGCCACTTCACGGAATCGTGTTCGGAACACAGTCAGAGACTCGAACGTCTCGGCGATCTCGATGACCTCGTCATCGAGCGTGGGGGAATGAACTACCAACTCAAGGACCCGGAGCGGACGGTGATCGGCTACTGTCCGGAGTGTCTCGCGTCTCGCCGGCATCATAGCCACGAGCTGAGTGATACGTCGGATCGCGAGCTCGTGAAGAAATACATCCGGGAGAACTACGGCACCAGACGGGTCGGCGGAGATTTCCGCGACCTGTTTGAGCCGGTGTCGGCATCGGTCGGCGGCGGGATTTCACACTGCCCATACTGTGGCGACGAGTTCGACGTCGTCAACCGGAACACCGGCCGGTGTATCTGCCCCGAGCACGGCGAAATGATCCTGAACATCAAACAGATCGACATCTGAACGCTGTTTGTTCACTACCACCTAAATTCATGAGTACAAACACGAACACAAACGCGAACGTGACCGACCGCCTGGGGCTCGACGAGTTCGTCGCACAGTGCGACCTGGAGACGCCACCCGAGCAACTGGACACGGTCGCACTCTTGGAGGCGCACGTGCTGACCTCCCGGCTCTTGGGGATCTTTGAGGGGATCGCAACGACGGTCGACGGTTTCGATGGCGGCGACTCCTCAAGCGCCACGGTCTTTGGAAAGCAGGCGACAGCACTGGAAGAGCTCACCGACGAGTCCCTCCCGCGACTCCGCACTCGCGCCATTAACCTCGAAACGGAGTTCGAGCGTCGAATCGACCACGGCGAAATCCCCCTCGAGGAGGAAGCGTAGATGACAGAGTTTAGAACTGAGGGGGTCCTCGATATAGTCCTCGATCAGCAGTCACTCAAGGATGCCCGCTCAACGGTTGAAAAGGAAATCGGGGACGTCACTGTATCCGTCGAGAGTGATGACATCGCGACCGGCGGCGGCGTCACGAATGTCACCGATGGCGGGATGTCAGCCCGCGGCTCAACGACCAGTGTCACCGGACTGAATTCGACGCTGTCCCGGCAGACGGGAGTCATGGAGTCGATGGTGGCACTCGGCGAGGAGCGCAACGAGCTACTGGCTGAAACCGTTGATTTGCTTGACGACGAATTCGCTAGTGGCGGCGTGCTCTCCATCGGGGGCGGTCCTGGCGGCCCTGGTTCTGGTCCTAGTCCTGGTGATGACACCGATATAATGGAAGGGGCTATCGGCGGGGGAGCAGCCCGAGGACTGCCAAGTGCCGCAAAAATCGCGGCCGGGGTCACGGCGCCCGTGATCGGCGCCGTCGCCGGCGCCGCTGGGACGCGTCTCCTCCAAGAAATCGGTGTCACCGATGTCATCGAAGGCGCCGGTGAAGACACCGGAAACGTGCTGGATGCTACACCAAACATTCTGGACAGCGACACACTCTCAGGGATACTCTCTCGGAGTATCGGTGTCCAGCAAGGAGCTGGCATTCTTGACCTCGCATTACCGCCGTTCTTGCAGATGGGCGATCGCGAGAACCAGAAGCAACTGGAGAACATCCGCAAGCAAACAGCCCCCAGCGGAGACGGCAATGACGGATTCGGCGACACGCTGCTGGACGTGTTCACGTCCTCATATTCTGGGATAACCCTCGACCCTGGCGGTGGCGACAGCGGCTCGTCTGACCCGACGACTGCCCAAGACCCACCGTATTTCATGCCAGGTGGCAGCGGTGAGGACCCGCCGTTTTTCCGTCCACCAGGACCGACCGCTGTGACGGGGGCGGGCAACACACAGATCACGACGCCGATCAGCCAGCGCGATGATCTTCTCGGCGCGACGGCGCGGGCTCGGCCAGGCGAGCGGTACTTCGGCGCCGGCGCTGACCGCTCGACGCCCGGCGGGACGGCGACCGCTGGGCGCACGCGACCCCCCGCGAGCGCTTCGGGTGGGGCAGGCGACGTGCAACAGTCTACCGAGGTCACGGTTCAGGCAGACATCCAAATCGAAACCTCGACAGACGACCTCCAGCGGGAGCTGAGCCGTGAACTCGACCAGCTTGAGCAACGTATCATGCGAGCGATCCCTGAACAGTCGGACTCGATCTCACGCGAGATGCAGCAGTCGTTCCAGCGAAAGATCTGACTCCTGTCGCCCTCAAAGAAGCGTGTGACCGCCGCAATCGGCTACGCCTCGGCGTCAGGGTTGACCTCGTAATACTCGCATGCCTTGAGCCGCTCGTGGTCAATTATGTGAGCGTTCACATTTTTGACCACCCTGCTCACGAGCGACCAGTCAACACCCAGCTTCTCGGCCACGTCGGTATCCGTCTCCGGACGGATCAGGTCGCCGCCGTCGGTGCGGTCCCACGTCGTTTCGATGTACTGTTCAACGGCGTGCGTTTTGACCGCCTCACCCGTGTCCCGGCCGATGACGTTCTGTTTGATTGCCCGTGCCAGCTTTTCGCCGTCGTCGTTGAGATCGCCAAGGACGACATACGCCGGCTGTCGTGACTCGTCAAGAGTGAGGTATTCGGCGAGTGCGGCGCGGTTTGAAGCATCCGAATTCTCGGCGTCATTAACGATCCGGGGGGCATCCAAGAAGATATCCGGTCCGCCGCTGAAGAAATGGCAGATAACATAAACAAAAGTGTTATAGATAGTCTGCCCGAAGATAGTAATATGCGGGACAACATCCAATTCATTCAGAATGGTGAGTTTGAATGGTGATTATCAAAAAGTTGGTAGGAGATGAGTATGAGAAGATCGGGGAGGTTCGAGACGGTGAGGTCGTTGACGGCGGCGAGCGGATTGAGCGATTGTTATCAAGCGTGCGCGGCGACCTGACGGAATCGAATATCCTTTCCCGGTTTGGTGGTCCGTATCTTGTCGCAGTAAAACCCGAGGGCGACGAAGACTCTACCTAGTCGCTCGCCCGCGTCGGCGAGGTGGAATACCCTCGGTGGGGAGTTGACCCAACGTGGTCGGAAGCCGTTTTCTTCCGACGGTTACGTGACGTCCGCCGGCGGTGTCACGATCCCGACGCGCCCTGTTCGAAATCGCCCCCTGGTTCAGATCACCCTCGCGCCCGGCCCGTTACCAGGAACTTCACGCGGACGGTCATCGGGGAGTGTGGTTACTTGACCCCGAGGCGGTTCATCCGTCGGTTTGCTCAACTGCTGACGAGTCCACCGCAATCGGTTCCGCTCGCTCCAACCCCTCCCGTACCGATTCGGTGATGTCCTCGGTCCCAATCTCCTGCTCCCGATAAGTCACAGCATCCTCGGCGGCGTTGCGCAGCGCCTCAGAGAGACTCAGCGAGCCGCTATACTCGTCAGCGAGGCGCTCGGCAAACTCCTGAGTGATTGTCACGCTCTGCTCGATGGTCTCCTGGTCCGCAAGCTGGTCTTTGGGCATATCTTAATCCCACGTCGCCCGCTCGTCGACGCGGCGGACCACAGCACGGGGCGTGTCGTCGGGAAGGAAAACGTCGACGCTGGTATCCCACGTTGGTAGTTCATCGGTCGGTTCGTCGGTCGTATAGTCATCGGTTGCCATATCGTTCGGCCTCCGTGGACGTGACGGCCGTGTCCGGCGCGACACCGGAACACTACGACCACCCGCCCGGTCCGGGGCCGGCGGGGGTGCGCCCCCGCGTCAGTCGTCGCCGTGCTCTCCGTCTCGGTCGGCCGCCAGCCGCGCCCGAAACAGCCAGTGGCGGTGTGGCCGGTCGTCAGTCATCGGCCACCTCGCACCGGCTCGCGTCGGCGTGTGCCCCGGGTTCGAGACCGACGTACACGTCTTCGAGGTCCCGGGCGAGCGCCCGGCCGACCAGCACGTTCGACGCAACGGCGTCGGCACACTCGCCACAGACCAGCAACTCGCCAGCGCCTGGGTCGTCGACGGTCACGGGGTCGCCCCCGTCGGGGTCCTCAGGCGGCCACTCAAGCGCCAGCCGATACCGCTCGTCGGTGTCCGCGCCGCAGTACTCACAGGTCAGCATCCTCGCCCTCCTCGGCGGCCTGGACGGCCGCAGAGAGCTGTTGCAGCCCCGGGCCGTCCAAGTCGATCGTGACCGTCACGCCGTCCTCAGTGGCCTGCAGCGTCGCATGGGGCTCGTGCTCGCTCAGGGGCGTTTGCTCGGGTGTCTTGACGCGAAGATCCGTCGTGACCTGGTCGGCGATCGTCCAGTTTCCATCTTCGATCCGCACAGTGACGTCCGAGTTTTCGACGACGGCCGGGTACTTCATGCCGACCCCTCCGCGTCGGGACAGTCCTCGTGGTGGTCGACGTCGGCGAGGCTGTCGCCCTCACCGCCGCAGGTCTGACAGTGCACGACCTCGCCGCCGGTGAGCGTCGACATGGTGGTAAGGTGGTCCGGCAGCCCGCCGTCGGTCGCGAGCGCCGGCTCCGTGTCGCCAGCTTCGGCGGCCTCGAGCAGCGCCGGCCGCAGCGCGAGCGCGACGCGGTGCTTACACGCGCCGTCGTGATACGTGTCCGCCTTGCAGGTGCAGTCCGACGGGATCCCGCCGACGACGTGGACCGTGTGCTCGTGCTCGGCGGGCTCGGCGTGGCTCTCGTTGCGAACCGTGACGTCGCCACCGCCGAGGTCGCGAAACGAGAACTCCTCGTAGACCGCGCGCTTGCCGGTCTCATCGGAGAACTCGAGGACGTCGACGGCGTCGATCATGCCGAGCCCTCCGCGTCGAGCTCCGGCAGGTGGTAGATCGCGCCGGTGCCGTGTCCGCGGGCCCGCAGCGCGTCGGCGACGTCATCCCAGTCCTGGACATCCTCGAAGCCGACGAGCTCGCGACCGAGCTCGCGGGACTCGTAGACCAGGACGCCACCCGCGACGGGGACGCGCTGGCGATCGCCGGCAGTGGTTTCAGAGTCGGTACCTTCAACTTGGACCGCGTCGATGTCTTGCATGGGTTGTTGGGCCTCCGACAGCCCGGCTCGCCTGCACCAACAGGCGGGCATTCTCCGAATCAAACGCCCCGAGGAGCCGGTCTGTCTCTATCACTTGCTACATTTGCCAACCACTTATAGATTGGCATTTGTACCAACGTTGGTAAATTTGCAAAGTTATTTGGGTTCGGGGTGGGTAAATACTACCATGTCCGCGAGCACACCGTTCGGTATGGCCCGGACGAGAGCGCTCATAACCGAGACGGAACGTCGACTGATCGCAGGAGAAGGAGAGGACCAGCGCCGCTACGAGGCCGTTTCTCGAGTCAGGAGCCGCGTGAACGACGAACTGACCACAGACATCGAACTTCTCGCGGAGCACCACCCGGACCTACTCGACGAACTCCGCGAGGTCGTCTGTGAGAACGACGAGGAGTGACGCCGTGGCGATCCGAACGCTTAACTGTGAGACGGGCGTCTCACACATGTATGAGCACGGACACCGACGACGCGGGCGACGAGCGCACGACCAAGATCGACGTTCGCGTCCCGGTCAGTCTCCTGGAGACCATCGACGAGGAGTATGAGCGCCGTGGCTACACGTCCCGATCCGAGGCGATCCGTGACGCGCTCCGGGACTGGGTCGACCCGCCGGCCCAGCTCTCCGCGGAGACGCTCGAGGCGCTCGCGGCGAGTCGCGACCAGCGCGAGCAGGGTGAGACGCGGTCGCTTGAGGACGTCGCCGCCGACTTCGACGTCGATCTCGACGAGTAGGGGGCGGTGGCATGACCGTCGTCGAGCTCACGCCGCAGGCCGAGGACCATCTCGAGGGGCTGGACCCCGAAGCGCGCGAGCGAGTGCTGAAGAAACTCGACGAGGCCCGCGAGTGGACCGAGCACCGCCTCGACCCGCTCTCGGGGTATCCTTACTACAAGCTCCGCGCCGGCGACTACCGGGCGATCATCTCCTGGGATCGCGACGCGGGTGTTCTGGTCGTCGAGGCCGTGGGCCACCGCCGGAACGTGTACGATCGGCATCTTCCGCCGTAGTGACTCCGCCTACTCTTGCAGGGCAGCGGAGAGTAGCGGCGTACGAAGGGTGCCTCTCGCTGACCAAAGAGACATCTGTATTACTCACCATCACCAGCAGGAGGGTCAAAATCGCCATCAAAATCCTCAGCTTGTTCACACCATTCTGCGAAGGATTCTGCAAAGGAAGTATTCTCCGGCTCCTCGGGCTGCTCGCGGACGTGAGTGGCTACCTCTTCCGGGTCTATTTCGCCCCATTTAAGCAAGATCCGAATCTCCTCATCAGTCAGCCGAAGTCCTTTTTCGAACCTTCGTTTGGCCCGCTCGTGTGCTGCTCCCTTCTGTCGTATATCTGGCTCATACGACGCGTCAAGAACCTCATAGTCGGGATAGTAGTGGTCACCCGCCTGTTTGACACCGTCCTCGACAAAATCGTTAAACAGCGATGGTGGATACATCCGGTGGAAGAGCGTGATCGCTTCGACGACGCTGTCTTCTACTCTGGAATCACTGAGCGGGCCCTCAAGATCACCGCGCTGAACAGCGCGCGCCCACAGTCCTTCTTGTTCATCCACTCTGTCCTCGGGAACCGAGAACGCCGCTTCGAGGAGATCGCCGGGAAATTGTGGATGAGCCAAGATGGACATATCCAGAAGAGAATTCCGGATTCGTTTGGGAATTTCCTCGCGTCTTTTATACGCCGCTTGACGAGACTTTTGGTTCTGGTACCTCTCTGGATCATTCAGATATTCTCTATCAACCGGGGCCAAAATCCCGCGGTCACGGCCAGGATCATCGATGAATTGGTCGGCGTCAACCATGATAGTTACAAAACGACCCTATCACTTTACAATTGTGGAGCCATAATAGGAGATTAGACCGATGGCCACCCGGATGACGTCAAGGATACCGGTGACACCTGAGACGCACTCTGAGCTAAAGAGTGCTGTCGACACCACTGAATCCGTGGATACCTACGACGCATTGCTTCAGACGTGGCTCTCGGAGTATCAGGAACAGGAGAGCGCATAGATGACTCTCACGACCGAAGCACCAAACGGCGGCGATGACCGGGCGTCAGCAGCGCCCGCGAGCCACCGAATTGCCGCGACAACGACGACAACGACGACGCCGAGCAGGCAGTCGTCTATCGGGGAATACACGCCCCGGAGACATAATTCTGCCGCTCGCTCGGCGTCGGTTCACGAAACCGACAATGAGTAGTAACAACTCGACTGGCCGAACGTACAGCCACGGAATCAACCCCGAGGACCGTGAGGCGGCACTGCTCGCTGACGTCCTCGAAGAACTGAGACGCACAAACGAACTGCTCGAAGAACTGACCGACCAGGAGGTATACCAATGACGACCGCAGAGGCCGCCGCCACGATCACGCCGGCGACCGACGCCGATCGGTGCTCCGAGGACGGCTGCGAGACGAGCGAATTGCTCTCTCGCGTCGATCCCGACGCCACAAACGCGCCGGCGCGGGTGCTCTGCCCCACCCACCGCGTCGCGTACCTCCGGGAGGTGTCCGACGCGTGAGCGAGAGCGCGACCGGGCCCTCAAGCTACCGGGTCCGTATCGCCGGGAGTCCCGACGGCGGCGATCGCGTCCCGGACCTCTCGCCGCGGGAGGCGTTCGAGCGGTGGCTGAACAAGCTCCGCGTCGACAAGACTGAGGCGACTGTCTCGGCGTACCACTACCGCCTCAAGCACTTCATCGAGTTCTGCGAGGACGAGGGCATCGTCTCGATAGGCGAGCTGACCGGCTGGGACATCGAGTCGTTCGAGACCCGCCGACGTGAGCAGGGGCTCGAGGCGATTACGCTCAACAACGAGATGGGTACGCTCCAGAACTTCCTAGAGTACTGCGCCCGGATCGAAGTCGTCGGCGAGACCCTGCCGGCAAAGGTCGACCCGCCGACCGTCCCGGCCGCAAGCCAGGTCGACGAGACGCGGCTGTCGCCTGGTCGGGCGAGAGCGCTGCTCGACCACTACGAGGCGCACCCTGAGGATCGCGCTTCTCGAGCGCACGCGCTGCTGGCGCTGGCGTGGTACACTGGCGCCCGGCTCGGGGCGCTTCGCGCGCTTGACGTCAGCGACTTTCATGCTGACGAGCAGTGTGTCGAGTTCATCCACCGACCGGACAAGGATACGCCGCTCAAGAACGGGATCGATGGCGAGCGCGTCGTCGGCCTCCCGAAATCGGTGTGCGACATCGTCGAGGAGTACATCCGCCACAACCGAGTCGACAAGTACGACGAGTTCGGCCGTCGGCCGCTCCTCGTGAGTCAGATGGGTGGTCGGCCGTCGAAAAACGGCGTTCGCGCCTGGATGTACCTCGCGACGGTCCCCTGCCTGCACACGGACTGTCCGCACGGGGAGGATCCAGGGACGTGCGACTTTCTCGAATACAGCACGGCGTCACAGTGTCCGTCCTCGCGAAGCCCACACCAGGTGCGGACCGGCTCGGTCACATGGCAGCTGAACCGCGGGATCCCGCCGGAGCGGGTTTCCGAGCGCGTGAACACCTCGATCGAGGTGCTGCTGCGACACTACGACCAGCCGAGCAAGATGGAGGAGATGCGCGAGCGTCGCCGCGAGTTCATCGACCGGCTGGAATTCACGGACAACGGAGGGATCGACGAATGATAGTGCAAACCGGGCGGTCCCATTTTGCCGCGAACTACTCGTGAGCGGCAAATGGGCTTCGAGGATTTGAAGGAGACGAGACGCAGCGCCGAGCGGAGCGAGGCGACCGTCTCGGCGTGGTTCAAATCCGGGCGGCCCCACTCCAAATTAAAGGCTTCAACCGCATGAGGGCTCGTCTGATAGTGATTGTTGTGATTATTTACTCGTGTCACAAAGTCCTCTAGTGGGCTGTCAACGATAAACTGAAACATAAAACCCGAATCTGGTTATCACAAGCGATCGATCCGTGCGACCTAATCGTCCGCTGGCGTCGCCTCGGGGCGGTACTCCTCGCTGATCTTCTTCCAGCGCGCCGAGCGGAACCGCCAGTAGTTGATCGCCGCGGGGACGGCCGTCTCGGCGATGAACGCGAGATAGAGTCCCCACAGGCCCAGCGCCGGGATGGAGACGGCGGGGAGCGTGAGGCCGACGACGGGGAGCAAGATGGCCCCGATCGAGAGGCCGGCCGCACCAAGGTACGCGAGCGGGATCGAGACGCAGAACATCCCGAGAAACTGGCTGACAAACGGGATCCGGGTGTCGCCGCTGGCGTCCAGCGGCCCCGCGGCGGCGCCGGCGACGCCCTGGAAGACGACGCCGACGCAGGCCGCGTACACGAGGTTCCGGGCGATCGGGATCGCGGCGTTCGTGGGGTCGTCGGCGAACAGCACGACGATCTCCTGGGCGAAGACCGCGACCAGCAGCGCGGAGACGAGGTACGTCGCGACGGCGAAGCGGATGATGTCGTAGCCGTAGGCCTCGGCCTCGTTCTCCTCGTTCTGGCCCAGCGCCTGCCCGACGAGGCTGGAGGAGGCCAGTCCGAAGCCCCAGCCGGGAGTGTTCATCACGCCCCAGATGCGGCGGGCAATCACCCAGCCGGCGACCGTGTCGTCGCCGAAAATGCTGAGGATGCCCAGCATCGGGAACTGGAACGTGACCCACACGAGGTTGCGCAGGCCGACCGGTGCCCCGATCGAGACGATGTCCCGGACCATCCCCGGGTGCGCGTAGCTGGCGACCGGCGAGATCTGGACCGGGAACGTACCGACGCCGGGGAACCGCCCCAGCGACAGCCCGACCGCGAACACCGCCGAGACGACGACGTTCGACAGCACCGTCCCCAGGGCGGCGCCGGCGACCCCCCAGCCCAGCCCGAAGATGAACACGGCGTTGAGGGCGATGTTCGCGAGCGCGCCGCCGGCGCGGAGCTGCATCGCGGTGAAGGCGTCGTCCGACCCCACCAGGGTGCGACTGCCGACGAGGTTCAGCCCCGCGAAGGGGATGCCCAGGCCGACGATCTTGAGATACGTCGCGCCGTAGGCGATCGCCGCCTCGCTGTCGCTCAGCAGCGCGATGAACTCGTAGGGGAACAGCCAGAAGGCCGTCGACAGCGGGACCGTCAGCAGCACGACCAGCAGCGCGCTCGCCCGGACAGCCTGGCCGAGTTCCTCGAACGCCTCGGCGCCGTAGCGCTGGGAGACCAGGGCGATGGTGCCGCCGGCGATCCCGCCGCCGATGGCGAAGGCGCCACCCCAGTAGGGGCTGGCGAACCCGACGCCTGCCACCGCCGTGGTGCCGACGGCGACGCCGACCATCGCCACGTCCACCGCGTTTTTCGACATCCGCGCGATGCCGGTGACGACCCGCGGCCACGCGAGTTCGGTCGTCTTGATCGCCCGTTCGCGGTCGATCAACCCCAGGCGTGCCAGCGCCAGCCCGATCCACTTGATCCCCAGCCTGACCGGGTTCGGGAGATACCGCTCGCGCAGCCGGAGTAGCCACTCTAGCCAGGCCGCGAGCAGCCGTCGGAGTGCGCGAAGTCGAGACATTCCTTCGTGGGTATCAGGTGTGGATGTGAATTCAGGCAGTCAGTTGGTGGGCTCGCCAGCGCGCCAGTCGGTGGACGCCGTGGCGTACCGGGTGGGAGTCGATCAGTCGTCGAGCTGTTCGAGCGCGTCGGACAGCGTCGGGCGGTCGGCACCCTCGGTCAGCAGCGGGTCGACGATCCCCTCGAGTGCTTCCTCGGCGACGACGCGGGTGTAGGAGGCCGCGGGCTGGGCGTCGCCGAGCGTGATCTGTCGCGTCCGGGCGCCGTCGAGGGTTGCGACCAGCAGCGCGGCCGTGCGGTCGACGCCAACGGGCTCGAAGGAGCCATCCGCGATGCCCGCGTCGAGGATGTCGGCGACGCTGTCGCGCAGCAGTTCGTCGCTGCGGTCCAGCTGCGCCTGGATCCGCTCGTTGAACGGCCCCTGCGAGCGCATCTCCAACAGCGCCAGGTGGAACGACTCGCGGTCGTCCTCCTCGGGCGTGAACACGAACCGGGCGACGAACTCGACCAGGCGCTCGGCGGGCGGGCGGTCCGCCCGGCATTCGAGGCGCTGCTCGTAGTCGGCGAGGATGCCGTCGAGAAACGCGACCAGCAGGTCCTCTTTCGTGTCGTAGTGGTAGTGCAGCAGCGACTTGCTCTTCTCGCACTCGTCGGCGATGTCCTGCATTGTAAGCTCGGCGTACCCGTGCTCGCACAGCGCGCGGTAGGCACCATCCATGATGTCGTCCGTTGCCATCGCCTCTCCGCTCATTGACTGACTGGTCAGTCAGGATCGAACTAAGGGCTTTCGGATCTATACACCCGGACGTGACTCTGTGACACGTCAGGACACAATTCAACGAGTATCGACCCTGACAGTCCCAAGTTGTGTCGAGATAACTGAGGCAAATCACGTCAGGTGTATAACACCTCACACTCCGAACACGACTGATACCGATTGTTGTGAGTATTTTCGGTAGGACATCGCATTAACGGCGGTTTCACGGCTCGAAACTAGAGTCTGAGGACTGCCCGGCGGTAAAGAATCACAACAATTAGTATGAAACTAAGGCCGACACCGGTATACGCCTCCAGTCACATCACCGGATATGACCGACCGTTACGTCGACTGTGGGACGCTGTACGACGGGATGGGGAATGAGACGGTTCGCGACGGGCGGATCGTGATCGACGATGGGCGGGTCCGCGACGCCGGCCCGGCCGAGGATGTGCCGGAGCCGGACTTCGTGCTACCGGGGCTGATCGACGCCCACATCCACATGTCGGGGATGCGCCAGATGGCCCCGTTCTCGCGGCTGACCGAACTCGAACAGGAGTCGCTGCGGGCCGCGCGCGCGACGGTCGACTGCCAGGACCTGCTCGCAGCGGGGTTCACGACGGTGCGGGACCTCAGCAGCAAGATCGGCCTGGGACTGCGCGATGCCATCGCCGAGGGGGAGATTCCCGGCCCGCGACTGTACACCAGCGGCCTGGCGTTCTCCCAGACCGCCGGCCACTCCGACACCCACTACCTCCCCTACCGGTGGATCAAGGACCAGGACCCCTGTCCAATCGTCGACGGCGAGACGGCGTGTCGTCGCGGCGCCCGCGCACGGATCCGCCAGGGCGTCGACGTCATTAAGATCATGGCGACTGGCGGCGTGCTCTCGGAGAAAGACGACCCCCGGCACAGCCACTTCACCGACGCGGAGATCCGGGCGTTCGTCGAGGAGGCCCACCGCGTCGACATCCCCGTCGCGGCCCACGCCCAGGGCGCCTGCGGCATCAAGGATGCCCTCCGGAACGGCGTCGACACGATCGAACACGGCGTCTACCTCGACGAGGAGGCGATCGAACTGCTGCTCGATCACGACGCGATCCTCGTGCCGACGCTGGCGATCATAACCCGCCTGTACGAGCACGGCGAGGAGCACGGCCTCCCCCCGTGGGCGGTCCGCAAGACCGAGGCTTCCCGGGACGATCACGTCGCCTCGATCCGCGCGGCCTACGACGCCGGCGTGACCATCGCCGCCGGCACTGACTTCATCGGCCCCGACCTCCTCCCCCACGGCGAGAACGCCGAGGAACTCGAACTGTACGTCGAGGAGGTCGGCATGGACCCAATCGAGGCGATCCACGCGGCCACGGGCGTCGCCGCAGGGACCGTCCCCGACGACGACGTCGGCACGCTCACCCCCGGCGACCACGCCGACCTGGTCGCCGTCTCGGCCGATCCGACCACCGACGTCCGCGCGCTCAGGACCGACATCGACGCTGTCTACAAGGGCGGCCGGCGGGCGGACTGATAGTGATTATTGTGACTGTTTACCGGGTCGACCGCACGCAGTCGTGCGGTCGATCCCGTAACGACTCACAATAATCACTATGATATACACCCGGACGTGACTCTATGACACGTCAGGACACGTCTGTAGTCAGTGTGGTATACTGGCGGCGAAAATCCGCACGGATTTTCGTCTGTCAGTATAAGGACAGAATAGCGGGCGGTATCCTGTGAATACTCTATAAGAGAGACGAGAAAACAGAAGTAGTTCTCATGGCTGTGCATCCGACACGACGTTGTTTCCTCCTGTTACTCGGCGCCAGTACTACGATCGGTCTCGCGGGCTGTCCGAACGATGGGTTGTCAGACGGAGAGGAGTCCCCGTCGGGGACGCGGTCACCCGACGCGGTGGACGACAGCGACGTGACCGACCTCCTCTTGATCCGGACGGCCGAACAGCACACGCTCGCGAGCAGCGTCCTCGAAGCGTACCGGGCCGTTGCGATCCAGGACGACGGCGTCCTGCGACTCGAACCGGATGCGGCGCTCCAGCTCCACCCGCAGCGGGGACAATGACCGACGGCCCGATCAGACTCGTCAACGAGGACGGCCGGATCGTCGGAAAGGACCCGGAGACGGGCGAGACGGTGCCGATCGAGCTCGGGTCGGTCGACGCGGCGGACGCGCTCACCGACGAGCTCCGGGTCGGGCGCACGCAGGCGTTCGGGCGCGACCGCGAGGCGTTCGCGGCCGGCCGGATTCCGGCGGCACGGTGGGCGAGCTGGTCGATGCAGATCGGGCAGTCGGTCGCGTCGTTTCCGGTCAATAAGACGACGCCCGTGTTGATCCTCCACTCGGAGGGCGGCCGCGTCGCCGAGTACGAGGAGACCCTTCCGCGGATGCGCGAGCGGCAGATCCCCTGGGAGTTCGGGATCGGCGACAGCACGGCGTTCGCGGACGACCTCGACGCCTCGGGCCGCATCGGCCCGGATCAGGCGCGGGAGATCATGCTGCATGGCGCCGAGGTCGGCCTCTACACGGGGGAGGTCAAGGCGCTGTCCCCGGAGCAGTCGCCGTGGACGCTCGCTGACGAGCAGTGGGGGGTCGACGACACGCCCGGCGGGCTGGACCCCGACCGCGACGGGGCGACCATCGAGCGGCTCGTCCGCTTGCTCCAGGGGCAGAAACGGCACATCGAGACGCAGGTCGGGGCGAACGTCTCGTTCATGACGGCGCGGGACGGCACGGCGATCAACACGGGGGAGCTGGACATGGCCAAAGCCTACGCGATCCGGTCGCTGTTCCAGGCCAGCGGCCACGGCTTCCAGCCGTCGATCGGCAACGGCTCCGGGAGCGGGCTCAACGTCGTCCACCCCCACGGGGTATCGTCGTACCACCTGGAACAGGCGGCCAACGAGGGCGACGTCGAGGGGGCGAGAGCCGTCGTCGACCGGCTGGCCGCAACCGACGGCGGGCGCGGGCTCTTTTTCTTCCACTCCCACGCCGTCGAGGACTGGGACAGCTGGGAGGCGATCGTCGACTACGCCGTCCGGCTGCGCGACCGGGGCGAGCTCGACATCGCGTCGGCGACCGGCGGGCTCGTGCTCCCGTGGGACCTCCGGGAGGGCAACGTCCTCATGGAGCCCGACCCGCGGTTTCAGTCGTTTTCGGACTCGTTCTGGAGCGCGTTCGGCAACACGCCTGACGTCAGGACGATCGGCGCCGGCGACTACTGGGCGGTCGGTGCCGACTTCGGCGGGGAGTCGTTCGGCGGCCTCCGGGTGCGCGGTCTCTCGGCCCGGCTCCAGCCGTTCCCGACGTTCATGGCAGCGGCTGACGTCCGAGCGCCCAACGGCGCGACGACGGACCTGACCGTCCGGTACGACCCCCGCGGCCTCGAAACGGTCCCCGACGACGAGCGGTGGCGGATCGACGCCGAGTTCGCCGGGATCGGCGACGACTGGGAGCGGGTCCGGACGCCGTTCGGCGTCCCCCGCGCCGACGTCGGCGATCCGAACGGCAACACGCTCGACAACCTCGCATTCTGGTCGGATAGCGGCGAAGCGCACGTCACGAACATCGCTGTCTACCCCTGCTGATCCCACGAGCAGCGGTGCTTTTCCGTCCGGTCGGCGACGCGGTGTTCCCCCGTCGATCGGCGGCGCGATTTCACCGCTGCTGCTCCGGGAAGCGTTTCTCCAGCACGATTTCGTCGTAGTCGCGGTACTCCAGGGGGTACTCCTCCACCTCCTCGTAGCCGCGGTCCCGATAGAACTCCGGCAGAAACGGGTGGCCCTCGGGGGTCGTCAGCCAGATTGCCTTGCGGTCCTCCACCCGCGCGACCGATTCCGCCCACGAGACCAGCCGGCTGCCGATCCCCTTGCCCTTCCAGTCCGCGTGGACAGCCAGGCGGCTGAGCTTGAGCCGGTCCGGATCGGTCACCTCGGTGCGAACGCCGCCGACGATATCCTCGCCGATGGATCCGGCGTCGATCTTGGCGGCGAACACGCGGTGCTCGCGGATCCAGTCGGCGACCTCCTCGGCGGTCGCCGCCTCGGCTTTCGCGGGGAAGCCGAGACCGCGGTTCTGCCGGTACGCGCTCCGGTAGACAGCCGCGAGCGCGGCGGCTTCGTCGGGGGTCGCCGGCCGGATCCGCGGGTCGACGCCGGTCATGGGTGTCCCTCCGTGAGCCGGTACACCCGGCTCGGGCTCTCGCCCGCGCTCTCGATCAGGAACCGCACGTCCCGGATCACACCCGATCTGTCGGACGCATCGTACATAAGCGGAAGGGGGACAGTTCCGGATTTCCGGGTCAGAGAGCAGCGACTGACGGGATCAATGACGACACATGACGGATTGACATCCTCCCCGCCCTGAAGGACGGGGCTTCCGCTTGCTATACGTCACCTTCGCTTCGAACAGCATACGCGACCTCCGGTTATCGCTCCGCTGCGGGTGTCCACGAGCGGCCGGTGTCGCCGACGTACCGCGAGACGGGGCGGATGAGGCGGTTGTCCTCGCGCTGTTCGAGCGCATGGGCCATCCAGCCGCCGACGCGGGAGATGGCGAACGTGGCCGTGAACAGCTCCTTGGGGACGTCGACGCCGTCGAGCAGGACCGCGGTGTAGAACTCGACGTTGGTTTCGAGCGTGCGGTCGGGCTTGTGCTCGGCCAGCAGATCGACCGCGACGTCCTCGAAGCTCCGGACCGTCCCGAAGAAGTCGGTGTCGCTGTCGGCGCCGTAGAAGCGCTCGGCGGCCGCCTCCAGCACCGCTGCGCGCGGGTCGCGAGTGCGGTAGACGCGGTGGCCAAAGCCCATCAGGCGCTCGCCGGCGTCCAGTTTCTCGCGGACGTACCCCTCGGGGTCGTCCGACGCGTGGACCTCCCGGAGCATCTCCAGGGCGGGGCCGGGCGCGCCGCCGTGCAGCGGCCCCTTCAGCGTCCCGACGGCCGCCGTGGCGGCGGAGACCAGATCCGACTCCGTCGAGACGACGACGCGGGCGCTGAACGTCGAGGCGTTTAGCCCGTGATCGACAACGGCGTTGAGGTACGTCTCCAGCCCCCGGGCGGCGGCGTCGCCCGGCTCCTCGCCGGTCAGCATGTACAGGTAGTTCGCGGCGTGGCGCAGGCCCTCGCGGGGTTCGACAGGCTCCTCACCCTGCCGGTACCGCCAGTAGGTCGCCACGATCGTCGGGAGCACGGCGATCGCGCGGCGGGCCTGTGTCTCCGGGTCGGCGTCCCCGCCGTCGTCGTGGCCGAGGTTCGCCGCGGCGACGCCCATCCGGAGCGCGTCCATCGCGGGCTCGTCTTCCGCGGCGGCCTGCCGGAGCACCTGCCGCACCTCCCCGCTGACACCGCGGCGAGCGGCGAGATCCGCCCGGAACGCGTCCAGTTCGTCCGCGTCCGGGAGCCGGTCGTACAGCAACAGAAAGACCGACTCCTCGTACGTTGCGTTCGGTGCGAGCTCCTCGACCGGGAACCCGCCGATGACGAGCTCCCCCGCGTCCCCGTCGATGTAGCTGAGCCGCGTCTCCGCGACTGCCACGCCCTCCAGGCCGCGGCTGATCTGATCCTCCATGACCCCGGTTGGGCGATTCCCGACTTAGCTTCTGCGGTGAGGGCGCTACTCCCCCTTCCTCCACGGGGCGACCGGAGGGAGTGGAGTAGGGAGGGGATACAGCGCCCGCCCGGTTCGCAAACACGTTCTCCGCCACGTTTACTACCCCTGCGGTCGAATGTGGTAGTACGATGCTCGCCACGCTTTCGGCGTTGTTCAAACCATACTGGTGGCTGTAATTCTTTTACTCACCAGTCGCTGCTCTCTGCGGAGACAGACCCGTTCCGCCTGGATTCTCAATTCGAGGTTTCACGTACGTACAGTCACCAGTATCAGCAGACGCACGTGGACTTCCTACATTCGTCGGCGGACGCGCCGCTGTGTAGCGTGAATGCGGTATGAATGGGTCCCACCGCGAACGCGGGGAATGCACCGGACGGGAGACGTTGTCCGCGGCCCGCACGACCGGTGACAGCTTTCGGCGGGCTTTCGCCGCCGTTGCCGGCTCGCCTGGCTTTGCCCGGAGTCTCACCGGGTGTTGCCGACGTCGGCGGGCCGGTCGAGTTCGTCTGAGCGCCCGCGAGGGCGTCGGACTCGTTGGCGGCCCTCTGTCGGCGGCAGCCGGTTTCCACCGGCACTGCCGACGCAAGCCGGCGTGAGTCGGGCTTTCACCGACGTGCTGTCGTGGTCCCGAACCCCGCTTGCGCGTGGTCCGGTACTCGGCCTTCTCCCGCCACCGCCGCGGCGGCGACGCGCCGGGCCGGTGCGGTTCTCCTTCGGAACCTGGGCCTCCACAGCCTCCCGGCTGTGTTGGCGTCGGCCCCCATCCCGCTCCGTCTCGGCTCTCGCCGATCCGGACGGGACGTCCGTGTGCTCCACGTCCGCAGTGGGGATTGTCAACTAATGGCACGGACCGCATTAAATCTTTCCCAATCCGCAAAATTCACACGCGACCCGGAGACTGCGGTGGCGACGGTCACTCCCCCGCCAGGGCCTCGTCTCGGAGTCTGCGGCAGCGTTCGGAGTCGACAGTCAGGTCGGGAACGGGTGTCGGCGAGAGCTCCTCGTCAACGGCGACGAACACGAAGTAGGAGTCGGTCGTCTGCTCGCGGGTGCCGGTCCGGGGGTCCGCGCTGAACGCCTGCAGGCGGACGCGGATGCTCGTCCGGCCGGTGGCGTAGGCGTACGACTGGATGACGCAAATGTTGCCCTGCGGGACCGGCTGCTTGAAGTCCAGCTTGTTGATGTGGGCGGTGACGCAGTTCTCGCCGGCGTGGCGCATCGCCGACATGGCACCGACCTCGTCCATCCACTTGACGACGTTGCCGCCATGGGCGGTGTGGTAGTTGTTCGTGTCGTCTGGCTGGACGCGCTCGCGGTTCTCGATGTACGTCTCGCTGACGCTGGTCATGGGCTGTGATGGGGTGACAACCTCAAAAGCTCCCGGTAGGATCAGGGGTGGTCTGCGGCGGGAGCAGCCAGCGCGGCCGGAACACTCCACCATCACAACAATCACTAGCAGCCCCGCGACTCCGGTGCCGGTTGTGTGTCGGCGTCCGGGTGGGTGTCCGAGTCGGCGTCGTCCCGTGGCCCGGCGTCGTCGCGCGACCCGGTGTCGCCAGTGTCGAGGTGTTTGATCATGATCGCGAACGGCAGCTCGACACCCTCGATAGTCCGGGTCTTGGTGTCGAACTGCCAGTAGTTGAGGCCCTCGTAGAAGGACTTCGCGTTCAGCGAGGAGACGATCTCCAGCCGGTCGAGGTCGTACATCCGGGCGCGGGACTCCAGTTGGCCGACCAGCGACGTCGCGATCCCCTCGCCGCTGTAGTCGGGGCGCACGTACAGCGCGTCGATGCGCCCGGCGTCGGCGTTGAGCACGCCGTAGGCGACGTCGTCTCCGTCGACCCGGGCCAACAGGATGTCGAACACGTCGCTGTCGATTGCGCGCTCGAAGTCAGACACGCCCCCGGCGTCGGGCTGCCAGGCGTCGATCTGGACGGCCTCGTACACGCCGGCGTCGATCCCGCCGATGGCCGCCCGCTTGATCGACAGCAGCGTCGCTGCATCCCCGGCGCTCGCCTCCCGAAACTGCGGCCCATCCATGCCAGTGGACGTACGCGGTCGTGGGAAATAACCCCCCGACCGTCGTTTCTGATGCTGAAGCCACCGAACGCCCGTGCGTGATTCGTCTACGATATCTCGACACAGATCGGGACTGTCAGTAGCGGGTGCGGTCAGCGATCACGACGTTCAGTGCGGCGCCGACGAGCAACACCAGGCCGGCGAAGTAAAACCAGACGAGCAGCAGCAACACCCCCCGAGCACGCCGTAGAGTTCGTAGGAGCCGGCGACGGAGCTGTACACGCCGAACGCGGTGCCGAGGATCGTCCAGCCGCCGCCGGCGAAGACGGCGCCGGGCAGCGCCTCCGTGACCGTCACCGGCCGCGAGGGGAACACGTAGTACAGCGGCAGCAACACGACCGGCAGGACTACGAACATGCCAAGCGTCCCCAGCAGGCCGGACATCGGGGTGTCCGAGAGCCACAGGAACACGGCCACGACCGCGGTGGCGCCGATTGCGAGGCCGATCCCTCCCAGGACGACCACCGCGTCCCGGAGCTGCCTGGTGAGTGGCTTTGTCTCCTCGGCGTCGTAGATGTTCGAGAACGCAATGTCGATCCCGCGGAACATCCGCAGCCCGCTCCAGAGCAGCACGAGCAGGCCGATCGCGGTGACGCCGCCGCGGCCGGAGTCGCCGAGCAGTGCCGATTCGAGCAGCGAGCTCGCCTCCGTCGTCAGGAACTCGCCGACGGCCATCACGATCCGGTTGGCGAGCGCCTCGCCCGCCAGCGCCGACGTCACCGCAAAGCCGACGATCAGCAACGGGACGACCGCGATGAACGTATAGTAGGCGATCGCGGCGGCCAGAAACGGGAGCTGGTGGGCCCTCGCCACTGCGAGGAGGTCCCTGCCGTAGGTGACGACGCTCGTGGCGGCCGATCGGGGTGTATCTGATGTCACGGGCGTGGTGGGAGTGGGGCCGGCTCACGGTTGTCCAGTGATCCTCGCAGCGGCGGGGAGAGCAGCGGCGTATCAGCCCGTTCGCCACGCTCGGCCTTCGGCCTTTCCCTCCCGCCGGGCTGTGCGGGGCCTGCCCGCGAGTCAGGGATCTGCCCGCGAGCGTGCCTCGAAAGCCATTAGGCCGGCCGCCCGTTCGGTGCGGACATGAACGAGTGGGTCGGCCACAGCCTGCGGCTGACGACTGTCTGCCTGGCCGCGAGCGCGCTGCTGATCCCGCCCGGGTTCGCCGGCGTCGGGCCGTCGCTGCCGTTCGCGCTCGGTCTGGGTATCCTCGCGGCCGGACTGCTGGCCGTCCGCGACCAGCTGTCGTCGCTCCCGACCGCGGTGGGGTACGACCTCGGCTGGTACGCCCGGGACCTGTGGCTCGCGGCCGCCCTCGCAGCGCTCGTGACCATCGTCGGGCCGGCGACCACCGCGGACGAACTGGCGGCGCTGGGCGGAGTTGTCGGTCTCGTCGGCATGCTCAACTACTTCGTGCGGCCGCTGTATCTCCTCGTGTTCTCGCTGGTCGTCGAGCGCTCGGGGTCCACCCGCGGGTGACGGCGCTTCCTCGGCCACTCGCTTCACTCCACGGTCGGTCGGCTACCCGCTTTCTTCGGCGTCGTCTGTCGCCTCGCGGATCTCCGTCACGTCGGCCGTCGTCTTGAACGTCGTCCCGCCGTAGTGGGTGCGTGAGGCCTCGAACCCGGCGTCGCGGAGGTTGCCGAGGAACTCGGCCATCGAGGTGGCTGGCCGGCCCCAGCGCTTGCACAGCCGGTGCTGGTCGTAGTGGGTCGGCTCGTCGAGCTCCGCGCGCAGCGTCGCGAGCAGGTCTGCGATGTCGTCGGCGGTTCCCAACTCCCCGGTGACGGCTCCCTCGACGGTTTCGACGAAGGCGTCGTCGCAGATGGGTGTCAGCCAGACCGGTCCAGCCGTCTGGAGGTGGTGCTCGCAGTTGGGACAGGAGTCGGGGGGGTTGGCGATCAGGCCCTGTTCGGTCTCGCGGTACTGGCAGTGCTGGCAGTGGTGGATGTGCCCCAGGTTGTCGACGGCGTCGTCGGCCACGCGCGCGCCGCGGTCGAGTTCGAGGTACGTCCGGACGTAGTGTTTCGTCGCGTGGGTGAGCACCGGATCGACGGCGACGTCGTATCGCGCGCCGGTGCGGGCCAGCGCCGACAGCAGGATCCGGACGCCCATCTCGGCGTGGTACTCGGTGGTGCGCGGGACGGCGCTGTACGACCGGACGCCGCTCTCGAAGTGCGCACCACACAGCGGCGCGGTGTCGGTGGCGGTCACACAGAGGAGGTTGCGAGTGCCCTGGAAGGCGGCGTCGGCGAACGGGATCGGCGTCCCGAACGGGTCGACGTCGACCACGTCGAAGTACGTCTCGTGCAGCAGGGCGTTGGCGTCCCGCTGGACGACGTTGCCGTCGAGGCCGTTGCGGTCGAGGTTCTCCCGGCAGAGCGCGACGGCGTCCGCGTCGATGTCGGCGCAGGTGACCGCCCAGCCGTTGGCGGCCGCGCGGACGCCGCGGATGCCGCTGGCCGCGGTGGCGTCGAGGTACGTCTCGGCGCGGGGTTCCCGGTCGCGGTAGGCCGCCAGGGTCCCGACGGTCAGGTCCCGGTTGAGTTCCTGGACCGGGTTGTAGAAGACGGCGTCGCCGGCCCCGTCGTCGGGCTGCTCCGGCGCCCTGATCTCGACGCGCCCCTCCTGGACGTTCATGTACCGTTGTCGTGTTGGGACTGCGATAAGGGATGTGATCTCCGTTATACACCCGGACGTAATTCGCTTAATACATCTCGACCTAAATCGGAAAACGCACAACAATCACTAACCAGCGTACAACGAAAAAAAAGATGAGTTCGTTTGCCAATCCACTCCGGCAGCTGCCCGCCCCGGCGGTGGTCATCCGCGGTACCGGAAGGAGACGACGGTGACGACCTCGTCACCGCCGCTGGCGGACTCCGTCGTGACGTCGAGTCCGAGGACCTCCTCGGCGTCGACGGCGTCGTGGACGATCCCCCGTAGCTCCCCGGCGCTCGCCTCCGGGTCGCGGACGGCGATCCGGACGCGGTTCCGGTTGACGCTGACCTCCCCGAGACCGTAGCCGTGCTCTTCGAACGCCGCTTCCAACGAGTCGGTGAGTTCCTGCATACCCCCACCTTGCGGGGGGTGTGTAAAAAAACTCGGCCGCTCGTGGGTGCGGGTCGGACGGAACGAATCACGAACGACCGTCGGTTATGATCCCTCGAGCCAGGCGTCCTCGATCCGCAACCGACCGCGGGTGCCGTCCCACTCGACCTCTGCGTCGAGTTCGATCCGCCGGGCCATGTGCGGACCGTCCCGGACCAGCGTCTCGAACTCGCCGCCCTCACCGAGCACGTGGACGCCGTAGCTGTCGTTTAGCTCCTGCAGCTCCGCCAGCGCGTCGGTGTCGAGGGTCCGCCCGAGCCAGGATTCATCCAGCCCGCCGGCCGCGACGCGGATGATCGTGATCTCGAAGCCCGCGTCGAACATCTCCTCACCCAGCGCCACCGGATCGCGCTGCCACAGCGGTGCGAACACGTCGATACCCAGGCGCTCGGCCATCGCACCAACCCGGGAGTTCTGGTACTCGCTCTCGACGGCGCCGACAGTTACGCCGGCGATACCGCCCTGAAGATCGGCGTCCAGTTCCCGCAGCGCCGCTTCCAGCGGTTCGAGTTCCGCGTCGCCCTGCTCGCCGGCGTCGGTCGCTCCCTCGGCGTCGAACTCGTCGGGATGGACGTCGACGAGGTCGATCCCGATGCTCTCGGCGGCCAGTCCCGCCAGCTCAGTCGCCGGGACGTGGTACATGTAGGAGTCGCCCTCCGGGTGGACGGTCAGCAGCCGCTCGACCGGCAGTTCCCGCTCCAGCGCCCGATACAGCGCCCACGAGGAGTCCTTGCCACCCGAGAACAGGCTGACCCAGGAGCCGGACCTGGACTCGGAGCCGGAGCCGCTCGGACTCATGACTGTGGCGTTTCCTCGATCTGCGGGACGCCGGCCGCTCGGACGGTCTCGCCGACGACGTAGGACGCGGCGGGGCTGGCGAGGAACTGCGTCAGATCGGCGATCTCCTCGCTGAGGCCGATGGTGCGGTCGACCGAGTCGCGGTCGATCTCGCCCGCAGTGACGCCCATCTGGGAGGCGACGCCCGGCGTCGCCACGAACCCCGGCGCGATGCAGTTCACGCGGACGTCCTCGCTCGCCCACTCGTAGGCGAGCGTGCTCGTGAGGTTGATGACTGCCGCTTTCGCGGCGCCGTAGTGGCTCATGTACGGCGCACCCTGCTGGCCGGCGACGCTGGCCATGTTGACGACGCTGCCGCCGCCGTCGGCGAGGTGCTCGCCGGCCGCCTGCGTGCAGTGGTAGGTGCCCTGGAGGTTGATGTCGACGATCGTCTCCCAGCCGTTCGGGCTGATGTCGTCGAAGTTCGCCATGAAGCTCGCGCCGGCGTTGTTGACGAGCGTATCGATGCCGCCGAACGACTCGACGGTCGCCTCGACGAGGGCGTCGACGGCCTCCCGGTCGGTGACGTCACACTCGACGGCCAGCGCGTCGCCGGGGCGGTCGCTGTCCTCGATGCCGTCGGCGACCGGGTCGACGTTGTCCTGCTTGCGCGAGCAGATCACGACGCCGGCGCCCTCGGCCGCGAACTGCTCGGCGATCGCCTTGCCGATGCCGCTGGAGGCGCCCGTGACGACGGCGACCTGTCCCTCAACGCTGAACCTGTCGTGGCTGTCGGCTGTCATACCGGCAGGGACGGTGGGCTCGCTCAAAAGTGCACTCATCGGAGCCATGGAGGGGGCAGCGACGCAGTGGATCGACGAAAACGGTCGGTTGATACTGGTGAGTAAAAGAATTACAGCCACCAGTGTGAGCAAAGCGAAAATTTTTCGCCGGTGACGCCGTCCGATCGGTATGGACCACGAGACGGCAGGCGAGCTCTCCGGGCGGATCGTCGACGCCATCGGCGAGGCGGTGATCGCCAACCGGCAGTTCCTGGAGACGACGCTGACGGGGATCCTCGGACGGGGCCACGTGCTGCTCGAGGACGTCCCCGGGACGGGAAAAACGCTGACTGCGCGGAGTTTCGCCCGGGCGCTGGGACTCTCCTTCCAGCGCATCCAGTTCACCCCGGACCTGCTGCCGGCGGACATCACGGGGTCGAACGTCTACAGCGAGAAGACCGGCGAGTTCGAGTTCTCCCGCGGCCCGGTGTTCGCCAACGTCGTCCTCGCCGACGAGATCAACCGCTCGCCGCCGAAAACGCAGGCCGCGCTGCTGGAGGCGATGGGTGAAAAGCAGGTCACCGTCGACGGCGAGACCCACGACCTGCCGGAGCCGTTTTTCGTCATCGCGACCCAGAACCCCGTCGAGCAGGAGGGGACCTTCGGCCTGCCCGAAGCCCAGCGCGACCGCTTCATGATCAAGACGACGATGGGCTACCCCAGCGCTGACGGCGAGCGCCTGCTGCTGGACCGGCGCGCGAACCGCACCGCCCAGACGCCGACTGTCGAGCAGGTAGTCGACGCCGACCAGGTGCGGGCGCTCCAGCAGGTCCCCGAGGGCGTCGACGTCGACCCGCGACTGCGCGATTACATGGTGACGCTCGCCCGACGGACCCGCCGGGACGACCGGGTCCACGTCGGCGTCTCGCCGCGGGGCATCCAGAAGCTGTTCGAGGCCTCTCGGGCGGCGGCGGCGGTCGACGGCCGGAGTTACGTCGTCCCCGACGACGTCAAGCGCGTCGTGGGCCCGGTGTTCACCCACCGGATCGTCCTCACGGCGGACGCGAGCGTCCGCGGCGTCGGCCGGTACGACGTCGTCCACGACGTCGTCGAGAGCGTCGAGGTGCCCGCGGTCGGCCAGCAGCACGAGGCCGCCAGCGGGTCGAGCTAGCGGAGCGCCGCCACAAACGCGAGAACCCCGAGGACGACCGAGAGCAGCGCGACGGTCGCAAGCGGCGAGTCCGCGACGATCCCGCCCCGGAACTGGCCCGCCAATAGTGCGGCGACCGCGGCCGCGGCGACCCCCACGAGGGCGGTGCCCCCGGCGTGGACGAGTTCGATGCTCCTGGTGTCGGCGTCGCTGCCCACCTCCCGGCCGAGTGTCGTCCCGAAACGGCCGGCGTCCCAGACGAGCAGGCTGGCGACGACGCCGCCGAGCACCAGCCAGGTCGGCACGTCCAGCGTCGCGGCGAACACGACGCCGACGAACAGCCCCGCGCTCGCGAGCGAGTAGCCCGCCGTCTCCGCCGAGAGGTAGCCGACGCGGATGGCGCGCTCCAGGAGCTGGGCGAACCCGACGACGGTCGCGACCAGCACCGTCGCCAGCAGCACCACGAACGTCGACTCCCCCCAGACGATCGCGGCGTCGGCTGCCGTCGACTCCAGCTCTGTCCCCATCACCTCGGGCAACTGGTCGGCGACGCCGGAGACGATCGCCCCATACGCCGAGTCGGCGACGACGAGCGCGGTGAAAGTGATCAGCGCGCCCGCCGCCAGAGGCCCCTTGCGGTTCGGCAGCGCCCGCCCCTCCTCAGGTGTGGGCGCGGAGCGACCGTCGCGGCTGAGCGTCCGCGCCGCGGTCCCGGCGACCAGCGCCAGCGCCGTCAGCGCCGACGCCGCGACCAGCACCAGCCGCAGGAATCCCCACGTCGAGACGGCCCGGACGGCGCCGTAGAGGGCACCCGAGAGCAGCGCGCGCAGGTCCTCCGGCGACGTTACGAGTTCGATCGGCAGCGCCACCAGCCCCAGGAACGCGAGGACTGCGCCGCCGCCGACCAGGCCGTAGTACGCCTTTCTCACCCGCGGGTCGACGGTCTGGCCGCGACCGGTGTCCGCGAGTAGTTCCGACACCGGCAGCAGCTTCAGCGCGGCGGCGAGCAGCCCCGCAGTCACGCCCGCCAGCAGCAGGAACTCCGCGAGGTGGAGGCCGGCGCCCTCCGGGGACAGCAGCACCGAGACGTGGAGGTCCGGCGTGCTCAGCCCCTCGGCGTCAGTGCCGCCCAGAAACGCACTCGTCACCAGCAGCGTCGTCATCGCGACCGGAACGACCCCCGCGTCCAGGCCGACGCTGACGAACGACTCCAGCGTCTCCTCGTCGATGGCGTTCCGGCTGCCCAGCGCTAGGCCCAGCAGCGCCAGCACGCAGCCCACCAACACGCCGACGTTGCCGACGATTGTGAGTATGCTCACGGAAACCTGCTCGCCCGAAGGGACCGGAAACAGCCGGCTCGTGATCAGGAGTGCTGCGACGCCGGCGCCGCCGAGCAAGCCGGCTGCAGCGGGCACGGTCAGTAGCCCCGCGAGAAACGCTGTCACCGTGTCCCGGCCGCCCGTCCGTACCAGCCAGACGCTACCCGTCAGGCAGGCGGCACCGACGAGCCCCAGCAGCGTCGGCTCGACGACCGCCGGCACCGCCCACAGCAGGGCTGTGACTGTCAGCAGTGTGACGCCAGCGACGACGCCGGTGCTGGTACCCGTCGGGCGCCAGCCCTCGGTGCGTTCAGGCGTACTCACGGCGATCCCTCCCGGGTCGCACGTTCGGCGGCGCGGTGGGTGTGTGGAGTCCTCATCGGTTCCAGAGCAGGTGTGGGAGCGAGCGACGGACGGCGGAGTCGATCGGCGTGTCGGTGCCCCAGTCGATAGTGCCGGCGCCCATGCGGTCGAGCGCGCGGAGCCGCGAGCGGCGGGCGACCGCGGCGACCCGCTGTCCGGGGGTGTCCGCATCGACCACGTCGGGGCTGACCACAACCAGCGGGTACGCCCGCATCCAGAGCGCGCCGCCCAGTGTCACCGGCCAGTTGTCCAGCAGCGGGCTACAGAGCACGACCTGCGCGTCGGCGGGTAACCGGGCGAGCAGCCGCTGGACGCGGTCGTCGAGCTCCCCGTCGGTGAACAGCTGCTGGTCGAGGCCGCCGACGCCTGCCCCGCCGTCAGCCCGAGCGCCCGGCACGGCGGTCCACTGGTCGCTGCCCGGTCTGCCGGCGCCGACGCCGGGCAGTCGTCCGGACTGATGGCCCCCGATGCTGCCGGGCTCGCCCCAGCCGCCAGTCGAGCCGTCGCCGAACAGCGTCGCCGGCATTTCGAGCGAGAGCGGGGCTACGTCCCGGCCTGGGTCGGTCTGGAGGTGGTGCAAGAGGAGGTCGGCACGGCCGCGCCCGGCGGCGTCTTGGTGCGGATCGATCCAGGGCAGGCCGTCGGGGCCGACGAGGTCTTCGAGGTCGCCGGGGTCGACGCCCAGCGCCGTCACGCTCGTCCGGACGCCCGCGTCCGTGAGCGCGTCGAACAGCCGCTGGCCGGCGTAGGCCGAAAGCTGTGCCCCCGTGGGGTAGCCCGCCGCGGCGGTGACGCGGTTGAGCGGCCGCGCGTCGACGACCAGCACCGTCCGCGCGGCCTGCTCCTTGCGGTACTGGACGGTGACGAACTCGCCCGTCTTGGCGACGTGGTGCCAGTCGATCCGGTTGACCGGGTCGCCCCGCTGGTACTGCCGTGTCGCGTAGAACTCCTGGCCGGGGCCGCCGCTGTCGACCGACAGCGCGCCCTGGCGGTTGATCGTCCGCTGCTTTACCGGCGCCTCGCCCGGCACGTTCGTGCACGCGACGGCAGCGTCGCCGCTCGCGGGTACGGAGCGCGTCTCGCGGTGGCCGGCCGCGAGCGACCTGATCCGGACGGCCGGGTCGTCGAACCCGTACTCGCCACGTTTCGCCACGACCTCGTAGGTGAGCTGTTCGCTGTCGCCGGGCGACAGCGGGGCTGCCAGACGCGCGGTGCCCGGGCTGACGGTGAGTTCGTCCGGCACGCCGTCGATAACGCGCACGTCGGGCAGCACCGCCTCGCCGTCGTTGCGGACCGTCAGCGTCACCGTCACGGCCGCGCCCGGTTCCGGCGCGGACGGTTCGATGGTCCGGCTGATCGAGAGGTCGGTGTCAGCAGGTACCCCCGAGAGCGTGCCGTACAGCAGGTACGACAGCGGGATCAACGCGGCCGTCAGCACCACCGGATCGGCGTACAAAAGCCCCATCCCGAGCAACGCGAGCGTCGCGAGCACCCCGACGCGCCACCGCCTGACGTGGCGCCTCATGCTGTGACCTCCAGGCGCTCGATGGCCGCGACCGTCGCCTCGATCCGGCGGCGCCGCTCCCGCCGGGGAGTCAGCCACAGCCGCACGCGGGCCGACACCGGCGGGGCCGCGTCGTCCGTCGTCGCGAGAAACATCGCCGCCGCCGGGTCGTCGGTCCAGGTCCCGGCAGCGACGGCCTCCCGGGCGGCGTCGCGTGGCTGGCCGGTCACCACGGCGTAGGTCTCGGCTGCGGCGGTCTGGAGCTGGGTCCGCGCGCCGTGGAGTGCGGCCCCGCCGTGTTCGGCCGCCGTCTCGAAGCTCCCGTCGATCGCCGACGCCGAGACGGTCCGCCCCTCGGCGGTCACGCCCTCCGGCGGGTTCGAGCCGACCCGCTCGAACGTGCGCTGTGCGTCCGAGCGCGTGCCGGCCGTCTCCGAGGCCGGCCGGGAGCGCGCCACCAGGACGACGTACCCCGTCACTGCCAGCCCGGTGACCAGCAACAGCAGCTTCGGGTCGCTGCCCGCGACGCCCTCGACGAACAGGCCGAGCGGGCCCAGCGACCGGACGAGGTCGGGGACGAGCAACGTCGCCAGGCCGAGGCCAGTCGCGACCGTCCCCAGCGCCCCCAGAACGAGGACGCGCTCGCGTCTCACGACTCACCCCCTGGCGGGGCTGCCGGGGGGGCGTCGTTCCCGCCGTCCTCCCCGGTCGCCCTCGTTTCGGCGGCCGCTTCGATGGCGTCGATCGCCGCCAGCAGCGTCTCGTCGCTGTCAACGGGCGACCGGTCGCCGTACTCGACGTCCCGGAACGCGTCCCGCAGCGCCAGGACGGGTTCGCGGGGGAGGTCGGCCTCCTTGATCGCGTACCCCGCGAGTTCGCCCGGCGTCCGCGTCTCCGGCTCCTCGAGGTCGAGCACTGCGAGGAACCGGTCCCACGTCTCGCGGACCGTGGGCACGTCGACCGGCGGCGTCTCCGGCAGTGTCCCGGCGTCGCTTCTCGCCCTGCCCGGGAGACGGCTGGCGAGCCACGCCCACCTGGCCCGGAACCAGGCCGCGAGGGCGAACTGCAGGCTGGCGGCCGACTCCTCGCCGCTGGCGAACTCGGCGAGGTAGACGAGCGTTCGCGACACCCTGGCGAACGCTGCGGCGGCGGCGCGGCGGCCGACGACGACGGCGCCGACGGGCGCCCGGCGCCCCCAGTCGATCAGACGGAGCAGCCCCGCACCCAGGTCGGCCGGCCGGTAGCCGCGGCGGTAGGCGACGCCGACCGGGAGTCCGATGACCAGCCCCGCGCCGACCAGGACCAGCAGCGCGTTGCGGAGCAAGCCGTCGACGGTCGCCGCCCGGCGCACGCCGTTTGGCGCCGTGCTGACCGCGACTGACTGCGACAGCGGCAGCCGTACCGTCGCCGCCCCGTCGGGGCCTGTCCGGACGACCTCGCTGCCGTCGACCGCCACCGGCACGTCAGCGATCCCCTCGCCGTCGGCGGTCACCTCGACGCTCGCGCCCGTCAGCGGCAGCGCGACCAGGCCGGTGTCGACGTCCAGTTCGATCGCACGGACCCGCACGTCTGTCTCGCCGAAGATCAGGTCGCGCTCGACGACGAGCGTGCTGTTGCCGGCGTCGGTGGGGAGCGTCACCGTTGCCCGCCCGAGCTCGTCGGTCCGGCCGACCTGCTCCCCGTCGAGGTACACTGCCGCGTCCGCGATGGCGATGTCGTCGACCGTCGCGACGACCGTCACCTCGCTGCCGGGATACTGGTCGCCGCTGACCGACAGCGTCGCCTCTGTCTCGACGTCGATGACCGTCACGTTCTCCTCGTCGTCCTGTAGTGCTGTGTCGCCGATTCCGGCCGTGCTGAGCGTCCCGAACGACGCGAGCGGCGAACCGCCACCCGCCGGCGCCGCAAACGCCTTGCTGGAACGCGACTGATTGACGGTCTCCGGCCTCCGGACCCCGATCCGGAGCTCCTCCTCGTTCGGAACGGTCGCGACGACCGTTCCGTCGGCGTCGGTCTGCCCGACCGGTTCGCCGTTGAACAGCACGGGCGCGCCGCCGACCGGCTCGTCGTCGTGGGTGACCGTCACCGCCACTGTCACGCCGGGGACGGCCGTCCGGTTGAGCGAGATGTCGTAGTAGCCGTCGCTCCCCTCAGTGCCGTTCTCGTCGCCGGGCTCGTCGTCGATCGACTCGCGGATCTCGCCCGGTTCGAACACTTCGCCGGGGCTGCCCTCCTCGGTGCTGTTGTACTCCAGGTCCGGGTTCTCCGACTGGAGGGCGTCCTGCTGGGCCTCTAGCCGCTCGCCACCTGGAGTGGGGTCGAACCGGACCCAGCCGACCTCTGGGAAGTACACCTCGACCCAGGCGTGGGCGTTCATCCCGCGGACCTCGTAAGTGTTGTCGCCGATCTTCTGGCCGGTGGTGTACCCGACCGTGTAGCGGGCGGGGATGCCCTGGGTCCGGAGCATCGTCGTCATCGCCGTCGCGAAGTACTCGCAGTACCCCTCCTCCATTTCGAAGATGAACGTGTCGGCCATGTGCTCGCTCTGCCGGGAAGCCTGCAGCGAGTACCTTTTCTCGGTCCGGAGCCAGTTCTGGATGCTTTTGGCGGCGTCGTAGGCGGTCTCGTCGTCGGCCGTCAGTTCGCTGGTGAGGCTCTCGACGCGCCCGGGCGTGTCGCTCGGCAGCTGTGTGTACCGCTCGCGGATCCCCCGGGGATACTCCTGGCCCGCGGCCCGCAGCACGTCGATGTCGCGGACCGGCTGCTGGCTGACGGCGCTGAAACTCGTTCCCGCTTCGACGAAGTTCTCGCTGACGACCGACCCGGTTTCGGTCACCTGGAGGTCCGACAGCCCGCTGACTGACGTCGGCCGCCAGGCCGTCGGTAGCGCCGTGGCCGGCCGCTCGAACTCCACCTCGTAGACGATCCGGTCGCCCGAGAGGCCGTCTATCTCTCGGGGGCCCTCGTAGGCGGAGCGGTTGACGTCGCGCTCCCACCCCGAGCCGGTGTAGGTGCCGTACGTCCCGGTCCGCCAGTACGCCGACCCGGAACTCTCGACGCGGAAGTGGACCTCGGTGTCGTTGCTGCCGAACGTGTCCTTGTTGAACCCGGTTTCACCCCCGACGCCGGTGCTGTCGCCGGGGCTGAGCGCGCCGAAGCCCGGGCCCCCCTCGAACCCCTGGCCGCCCTGCTCGTCGTCGAAGCGCTCGCCGGGGAGGACGCTGTCGATGGGGCTGCCGGCGATCCCGCCGGTAGACAGCGTTGGCAACAGGAGCGCGGCAGTCAGCGCGGCGACGACGCACCCAGTGATGAGGGCGAGGCGCGTCCAGTCGCGGGGGGCGGCATCGTCCTGTTCCTCGTCGTCCATGGCTTGCTCTCGTATTAGGCAGCCGGCTGCGGCCACGGGGTCGAATCGGGCGTCGCCACGGGGCTGCCCCTCGCTCGTGGCCCCACTTGTTCCGTCAACGGGTTAACGGTAACGTTCGCTCTATGCTCGTTTGAGTCTTCGATACCGCTGCACGGAGCGCCAGCCGGGGGACTGTCGGCTACGAGGGCACTGTTCAGATAAGAGTTCAACTGCGACTATCGCAGACAGCGTGAAAGCCCCGAGCCGTTCGACTCGGGCGGTTCGCTGCGCTCCTCGGCCTTCGGCGGGAAGACGGGCGACGTAAGCACCGCAACGTAGTGAGGAGCGCAACGAGCCCCTCGACCGGAGCCAGCGGGGGCTTTCACGCTGTCTCGAAATATCGCTCTCAGTCTGGCGGCTTCTCTGAACACTACCGGCGGCGACGCCGGAAGAGTTTACACGGGCGGATGCCATGCACTCACACGAAGGAGACGCGCCGGGCGGGCCGGCGCACCAGAACGTATGAGCAACGCAGACACCGGCGGGACCGACGACGTAGAAGAGCCCAGCGACGCCGAACCGACTGACGGCGTCGAACCGATAGACGGCGTCGAGGAACTGGAGGAGTATCCGGAGTGGGACGACGAGTACTTCATGGAGGTCGCCGGCCGCCTGATCTACCACTACGACCTGGAGAAGGACAAGCAGGCCGCTGGCGAGCGGTTCCCGATGTACGGCGAGATGACCATCGAGAACAAGAAGCATTTCCTCCACCCCTCGATCGAGATCGCAAACCACCAGTCCTACGAACACCTGTTCGCCCAGCGCGTCGACCGCATCCGAACGGATGATCTCGACCGCCTCGTCGAGCTGGGCCACGACCTCGCAGCGGACTGGATCGACCCCGGTCCGGAGCACTACAGCACGGAGTTCACGTTCGTCACCGTCACCGAGGCGATCCCCGACGAGGTCCGGTCACAGGTCCGGGGGCTCGACGAGCGGACGCTGCTGAAGTACGGGTACAACGGCCACTACGAGGTGAACCTCGTCGTCGTCGCCCCCGAGCAGCGGGAGCTGCTCTCGAACGACGCGGCGGACGTCAACGAAGCGTTCACGACCTGGGAGGAGATCGAACGCGAGGAGCCCGGGCTGTTCGGCCTCATCAAACGACGGCTGCAGCTGTAGCGGGCAGCGTCCGAAAAAAGTCGCGTCGGGGTCAGTTCTGTGTCGAACGTTCGTCAGCGGTTGATCAGTCGTCGTCGTGTTGGATCTCACCCCCGTCGGTGGCTGCGGGTTCCTCGCCGATCCGGCCGATCTCCCTGATGTTGCCGTAGCCCATCCAGAGCAGCGAGACGGCGAGGAACACCAGCGTCAGCGCGATGGCGACCTGGAAGACGGCCGAGATCTGTCCGATGATGTCGGTCGACTGCGCGGCACCCTCCGTGACGCCGAGGAGGCGA
This sequence comes from Halobacteriales archaeon QS_4_66_20, assembly GCA_003021015.1. Classification (GTDB taxonomy): domain Archaea; phylum Halobacteriota; class Halobacteria; order Halobacteriales; family Haloarculaceae; genus Halovenus. Next base: position 45,422 of record PXRK01000074.1, read on the forward strand.
CCGCCGAGCACCTGGTACAGCGACACCCAGAGCAGCCCGGCGATCGTGATGACCGACATGAGTAGCATCGGCACACCCGTCGTGGCGAGCTGCTTGGTGTCGTCCCAGTTGGCGATCCAGACGGTCACCGTCAGCAGCGCCATCGCGGCCAGCAGCTGGTTGGCGCCGCCGAACAGCGTCCAGAGGTCCGCCCACTTGCCACTGGCGACCAGCACGAACGCCGCGACGACGATGACGGTCGTGTTGGCGTAGCGGTTGGCGGCGAACTCCTGGACGGAGGTCTCCGGCGTGCCGACGACCTCCTCGATCATGTAGCGGCCGAGGCGACAGGCAGTGTCCGTGCTGGTCAGCAGGAACGCCGACAGCACCAGCGCCATGAACACCTCGGCCGTCGCGAACGGCAGGCCGAGCGCGGTCAGGATCGCCCCGCCGCCGAGCGCGAAGTTCGGCAGCGCGAGGCCGATCCCGCCCGAGGCGGCCGGGATCGCGATCACCGTCACGGCGGCCAGCGCCACCGCGGCCAGCAGCCCCTCACCGAGCATCCCGCCGTAGCCGATCAGGCGGGCGTCGGTCTCCCTGTCGAGCTGCTTTGCGGTCGTCCCCGAGGAGACCAGGGAGTGGAAGCCGCTGATCGTCCCGCAGGCGATCGTGATGAACAACAGCGGGAACAGCGGCATCAGCGGGAGCGAGTCCGCGAACGGACTCCCGCTGGCGAAGAACCCGTAGAAGGCGTCCTGGGTGATCTGGAAGTCCGGCACCTCCGTCCCCTCCGGCAGCTCCGAGGCGGGCACGTCCATGCCCGTGACGAGCGACCCGACGATGACTGCGAGCAGCGTGCCGCCGACACCGGCGTACAGGAGGTACGACGAGAGGTAGTCACGGGGCTGCAACAGCAGCCACACCGGCAGCACGCTCGCGATCGCGGCGTACACCAGCGTGACGATCATCCAGGCCCCGATGTTCTCACCGGCCAGGTTCTCGTCGCTCTCGACGACGATCTCCGGGATGAACCCGGCCGAACTCATCAGTGCAACGCCGCCCTCCGGCGCTTCGCCGACCAGGACGATCGGGAACTCGATGCCGGCGAACACCGCCGCGAACACGGCGGCGACGAAGATGACCGTTCCAGCGATGAACGACAGCTGGAGCTGGTACAGCCAGACTCCGAACAGCAGCGCCAGACCGATGTAGATCATTCCGGCGGTCGCCGCCGCGGGGTAGGTGTGGAACACGAGGCCGATCACCAGCCCGAAGACGCCGACGACGAGAATGATCAGCAGGAAGGCGAACCACAGCAGCATGTCCTTCCCGCGCTCGCCGACGTACTGACCGATGATGTACCCGATCGACTTCCCCTCGTGGCGGATGCTGCTCGACAGCGCCGTGAAGTCGTGCACAGCGCCCAAAAGCGGGTTGCCGATCGCGACCCACAGCACTGCCGGCACCCAGCCCCAGACGAAGGCGGCCGTGATCGGGCCGACGATCGGCGCGCCGCCGGCGATACTGGAGTAGTGATGCCCCAGTAACACCGGCTTCTTCGCCGGGACGTACTCTTGTCCGTCTTCGTATTTATGGGCCGGCGTCTCTGCCGCCTCGTCCAGTTCGACGAACTGCGACAGGTACTTGCCGTAGCTCAGGTACGCGATCGTAAACGACATCAGGATAGCCCCGATGAGAACGAGGACACTTACCATCTGCTCTCCCCCCGTTCAGTTCTGGTACGATACTGCCGTCCGTTTCCGCTAGTGTTTCTCTCCTTGTTTGGCATTATCATCACCACTGTTCGGACGATCCGTCGCACGCCCGGTGGGCGCCCGCCGCCGGACGCCCCCTGAGTACCGGTGCCGCCCACATGCGTGCGCTCATCACATGGTACGGTACCACACGGCTACGTCGCACTGACATTCTTATTCATCATAATTAAAAACTTCGATAATTCACCTCCTGATTGGTCTTTGATTGATGAACGAGGTGGAAACCTGGATGATAAATTGTTGTAAAAGTGCTGATGGAAGGGGACAAACAGGGGTGGTCTGCGGGGGCGAGGGCTCATATACACCCGGACGTGACTCTGTGGCTCTTCCCGATAGATCGTGACCTCGATGCTGGCGAACAGTGCCGCTCAAGCAGTTGCGTTCGAAGGGAGAGCTTCTTTGGGCCGGGAAGACGGAGGGGAACGTATGACCGAGGACGCCGACGTCGAGGGAGGCAACTGGGACGGCGAGCGGCTGGCGACGACCGCCTGCGAGCGGTGTCCGGCGCTGGTCGACTCGCGGAGCCAGATCGTCAACGGCGCCGGATCGGCGGACGCGGACCTCGTGTTCGTCGGGGAAGCGCCCGGCGCCAGCGAGGACGAGCAGGGCGAGCCGTTCGTCGGCCGGAGCGGGACGGTGCTCGACGAGGAACTGCGCGACGCTGGCCTCAACCGGGCGGACGTCCGCACCACGAACACGGTCCGGTGTCGGCCGCCGGAGAACCGCGACCCCCACGTCGAGGAACGCGAAAACTGCCGGGCGTACCTCGCACGCGAACTCGCGGGCATCGAGCCGGAACTGGTGATCACGCTCGGGAAGGTCCCCTCCGAGCACCTCTTGGAGCGGGACGTCGCCGTCACCAGCGAGGCCGGCGAGATCCACGAGGCGACGGTCGGCGAGGAGACCTGGCCGGTGATGATCTGCGTCCACCCCGCGGCGACGCTGTACGACCCCAGCCAGGGCGAGGTGTTCGCCGAAACCCTCCGGGCGGCTGCCGACTACGCCGGCGACGGCGGCCAGTCGACGCTCGGCTCGTTTTGATACTGTCGGACGTGAGTGCGTGGAGAGTTCTACCCCGGAACCGTGCTGAAACGTGTGCATACACCGGTTTGCGTGTCTTGCCAGTCCACAGAGTCACGTCCGACAGTATGAGCAAGCCCTATCTGAGCGACCAAAGGGAGTCACAGTTCGTGGGTTTTAGTACCTCGGGGAAGAAATTGAAGAACTCGTAGATGTAGGAAGCCCCCGGCTGCTCGACTCGGGGGCCTCGCTGCGCGCTTCGCTCTCCGCACCGCCCGCTCAGTGCTTGCGTCGGCCGCCGTCGTCGAGCACCGGGAATCGGAGATTCCCGAGCCCACGGCTCC
>PXRK01000074.1:48569-67785 GCA_003021015.1 Halobacteriales archaeon QS_4_66_20
CGAAGTGAGCGCAGTCGAGCGACCTGGGGCGTTCTCTGTCTCGAACCTGCTGTTTCATCTCTCCCAGATTCCTCAATAGCTTCTGTGAATTACTACAGCCTGCGAACCAACCGGTCACGTGACGTGGTCACGAACAGAATCCAACAATCACTCTCATAGCCCCTCGATTGCCTGTTCGCGGACGGCGTCGAGCACGTCCTGGGCGTCCTCGGAGACCTCGCCATCGCCAGCGGCTGGCTGGTAGCCGTCGAACACCTCGTGGACCATCTTGACGCTCTCGGAGAGGGTGTCGAGGCCGTAGCCGCCTTCGAGGACGAACGCGAGCGCGGCGTCGACGTCGTCCGTGATCGCCCTGACGGCGTCCGTCAGCCGGCCGTACCCCTCCGTGGAAATGTGCATCCGGGAGATAGGGTCGTGTTCGTGGGCATCGAAGCCGGCGCTGACGACGAACAGGTCGGGGTCGAATGCGTTCATCGCCGGCCCGATCAGGTCGGTCACCGCGGCGAGGTAGGCCGATCCCGACGTGCTCGGCGGGAACGGGACGTTCATTGTCGTCCCCGCGCCATCCTCGGTCCCGCTTTCGTCGACGTCGCCGGTGCCGGGGTAGAGCCCGTCCTCGTGGATCGAGACGTAGAACACGTCGCCCTGGTCGTAGAAGATGTCCTGCGTGCCGTTGCCGTGGTGGACGTCCCAGTCGAAGATCACCACCCGGTCGGCGTCGCACCCGTCGATGGCCGACTGGGCGGCGACCGCGGCGTTGTTGAAAAAGCAAAAGCCCATCCCCTCGTCCTCGACGGCGTGGTGGCCGGGCGGCCGCCCCAGCGAGAAGGGGGTGTCCCGGCCGTCGGCGCCGTCGACGGCTTCCCGGGCGGCCCACTCCGCGAGGCCGGCACTGGCGAGGGCGGCGTCCCAGGACTGTTCGCTGGCGACCGTGTCGGCGTCCCAGTTCCCGCCGCCGCGCTCGCAGAACGTCTCGAACGCGTCGACGTACTCCTCGTCGTGGACGGCGTGAATCCGCTCGCGCTCGGCGTTGTCGGCGGCGGCGTATTCGACGCCGTGGCACTCGGTCAGCGCCCGCCGGATCGCCCGCAGTCGGTCGGGGCTCTCCGGGTGCCGGCGGCCGGTGTCGTGTCGCAGGCAGGTCTCGCGGTAGCCGAATTTCATTCAAAGTAAGGTTCGAGATCGAAGTACGCCTCGATGTCCTCTGCCTTGATCGTGCGGCGGTCGGCGTGGCGGGCCAGCAGGGCGGCGGCCGCCGCGACGTCGTCGGCGTACGCCTCCAGCACCGCGGTCAGCGCCAGCCGGGCGTCCATCGCGACCCGGTAGCGGTCGTCGATATCGAGCCGTGCGATCCGGTCGACCGGCGCGATCGGCAGCGCGAGGTCGGCCTTCGCGGGCGGCGCGCCGGCGCCGAAGTCCGCGACCATTAGCGTCTTGCGGCCCTCGGTTTCGGCCCGCTCGGCGGCGCCGATCGCCCGTTGGGCCCCTTCTGCCTGGATACGGCGCGCCAGCTCCTCGGCGGCGCCGGCGCTCACCCGGAGCCCGTCGGCGTTCCGACGAATGATGTCGTCCACCGGGGCGAACGGCAGCTCGATACTCATACGCCACAACGGGGCTGTTTCGCTCTTAAGCGTTGTGTATATCCCCCCGATTCGCCGCCCTGTGTCGGTCACTGGCCGTCCGCGCCCGCTGGGCCGGCGGGATGATCGTCCCGTCGCCCCGGGAGAGGGGAAATCCCGGCTCACAGCCATCTCACCCGTCCTGACGGCAAAAAACGGCCGGCACGCCCGCCGTTTACAGCAGTTCGTCGGCGTCAAGGCGCTCGTCGACGAGTTCGCCCCTGACCGTCACTTCCTCGCCGAGGCGGAGCCGGGCGTCCGTCTCGACGCTCATCGTCTCGGTCCCGTCGTCGAGCACCACGGGCTCGCCGGTCTGGACGACCGTCCCGGTGAACTCGACGCGCTCGGCGCCGGTCGTGCTGCCGCCTTCGCTTCCGGCGTCGGCCGGAGTGCCGTCGGCGAAGCTGTCGAGGCTGGCCGAGTCGCCGCCGTCCGAGACGGCGTCGTCGCCCGCGCCGCCCTCTCCGGTCGACTGCCGGCTCGCGCTCCGTTCGACCCCCCCGGCGGCCGCGTCGCCGCCGGTGGCGGCGTCCTCCAGCACGACGACGGTGGACTGCCAGCCGGCGGAGGCTTCGAGGTCGTCCTGCCAGCCGTCCTGGATCTCGGCGTCGGCGGCCAGCAGTTCGTCGCCCGGCGCGACGTCCATGTCGGCTTTCGGCCCCCAGAGCGCGACACGGATGTCGTCGGTGTCGTCCTGCAGGCGGACGTTGCGCACCTGGCCCTCGCTGCCGTCGTCGCGGTCGAACGTCCGCTTGGGGTCCGTCGAGCGGACGACGCCCGCGATGTCGATCCGCTCGTCGAGTTCGGCCTCGGCGATCGGCGTCGCGTCGGGTTCGTACTCCACGGTCTCGTCGATCTCCTCGACGGCGCCGCGGTCGCCGACGTGGAGTTCGAGGTTACCCTCGCGCTCGCGGACGTAGCCGTCGACGACCTCGACGGCGGTGCCGGGGTCGATCTCGTCGGCGCGGTCGGCCTTGTCGTCCCACAGCGTCACACGGATCCGGCCGGTCTCGTCGCCCAGTGTGAGGTTCGCAACCCGGCCCTCCGAACCGTCGTCGCGCTCGAACGTCCGGACGCTGTCAGTGCCCAGGACGAGGCCGCGGAGGTTCACCTCCGACTGGCCGATCGTCAGTGACTCGATCGTCCCGTCGTCGTCGACGGGGACGTCGATCTCGACCGCGTCGTCGGGTTCGGCCTCGTCGACGCTGACTTCGAGGCCGTTGTACCCCTCCTTGGGGCGGCCCTTGATCCGGAGCACGTCGCCGGCTTCGATCTCCTCGGTGGCTGCCTCGGCGCGCTCGTCCCAGAACGCGAGTCGGACGGTGCCGGTCTCGTCGGCTGCCTCGACGTTGACGACTGTTCCCTCGCCGTCGTCGCGCTCGAACGTGCGGAGGTCGCCGATCGAGCGCACCTTCGCGAGACACTTCACCTCGTCCATCGCGGGGTCGATGTCCGCGACGGTGTCGACCTCGCTGTCGGCGAGTTCGTGAGCCAGGATCATCGCCGCCGTCTCCTCGTCGGCCAGCCCCTCCATCTGCTCGACCTTCTGCTCGACGGCCTCCCGAAACTCCGCCTCGGAGACGTCCGTTTCGAGGTCCGCGTAGATCTCCTCGATGGCTCCCATTACTGTACGAGTGCCAGGGCTGGCGGTCGCTTAAGCGTTGTCGTTCCCGGAGCTGCGCTCCCCCGAACCGCGTGACTGCGCCCCTGTCGCGCTCGGCGCCTCTGTGCGTGCGTGTCGTGCATCACGAGTAGCTGGCTCGCTATCGGACTTAAACGTTGGATCCGCTGGCTGGTCTCGGCGCCGCGCCTGTGTTGCCTCGTAGTGAGGGTGTCACAGAATCGTCCCCATTCTCTCGATGCCATTCCCCGCTAAACGGTCAGTACAGGCCAGGTATGTCTCGCAGACAAGTCTATCCATCAATGAGTGTTAATTTCTCACGTTTCTCAGCCGGGATCGGATTGACATATGTCACATCTTCATCCTCACACAGCTCGTCGAAATCACTGTCTGTCGTAATCAAGTAATCGGCGTCATATGCCCGTGCGAGCGCAAGGATAAACGAATCGTACACGTCGTGGTTTTTTTCGGCACTGATCTCGTATGCCTCAAGCAGCGTTGTCTCGGTCGCATTGACGATTCGTGCAGGGCTGCGAACAAGGGATTGGATAGCATTTCGAGCAGCAACTGCATTGACTCCAAACGTGCTCGTCATCAGATACTGCGCTCGCAACGGATAGTAATCGAACACGAGCAACACGTTCGGGCCATCGATTGCGTTCTGAATCCACGGATAGACATCCTCGTGAGCAGGGTGATCGTCGGTGAGGGCGATTGCTACCACGTTCACGTCCGTGAGAACCGTCTCTACGGTCGGGAGCGAATCAGTCATCGGAGAGCCACTCACTGATCTATCGGCCCGAAGAGCGTTTCTCCGGCATCAGTTGGTGTCGTGTTCTCCCAGTTCGTCCGACCAGCTGTTGCTGTTTTTAATTTCGAACTCGGGTTGGGGTTGAGTTCAAGGACCGAGCCGACGAGTGTTGCTGGAATCTCATCGTTCGATTCGATTCCGAGTCGCTCCCGAACCTCTTTTGGGAGTGTTACCCGCCCTCTATCGTCCACTGTGAGGGTGAGTTCTTCCCCGTTTTGCGTTTCAAATGAGGTTTTTCCCATTTTAGTTCGCCTGTCTCCCACTACTATGTTGATATACAAAACTGTTGCGCCGAACAGTCCGCACACCTACGTACCGGCACGTTTACTGTAGAAATAGATGAGATCAACTTCATTGAAAGCGTTCTATGACACCCTCTCATAGTGATTGTTGTGATTATTTTCGGCACTACATCTACAGGCGGAGCAGGCCGAGTGCCTCGGGGTCGTCCGGAAATCGGAGATTTCCGTGATCACGAGAATCTGCGATTCTCGAACGACTTGACCCCGAGGCGGTTCACTGCTGGACCGACACAGACTCGTCCTCGTCAACCTCGACGACGGCGTCGAACAGGCCCTTGAGCGTCGCCAGCGTCTGGCGGTCGTGAGCCTCCGGATCCAGATGATAGTGGCCGACGCCCTTGGCGGTTTTCACGCGGCCCGTGACGACGTGCAGGAAGCGGAACGCTCGCTGGAGGTCGGCGTACTGGAGCAGCGAGGTGATCGAGTCGAAACAGACCACGAGGTGTTCGTCGTCGTCGGCGGCGGTCGTCATCCCGGAGAGCAGTTCGCTCAGCTCGATCCCCATCCCCGTCAGGTCCGAGGGGTTCTCGACGGTCTTGACCGCCCAGGAGGGATCGTCGACGGCCGCTTCGGCCTGCCCGATCGAGACGATGCCGCCCCGGACCGGCGAGACGCCGACGCTGTCCATCCAGCCGTCGACCCACTCCTGGGGCGTGGCGGTGAACGTGACGACGAGGATGTTCGTCTCGCTGGGCGACGTCCGGGTCAGTAGGCTGTCACAGGCGTCCTCGCCCGCCCCGCCGAGCGATGGCGCTGACAGCAACATGTTCGAGACGTCCGCGAGTTCCGAGAGCTCGTCGTCGCCTCCCGGGCCAGCACTCCCAGCCATTACCAGAGTATGGGAGTTGCCCCCCCATAAGAATGCTGATTGTTGCCCCATATTCCCGGCAAACGACGCGACAGCGGCCGATTTGTGACCGCTCACTCCGACCGTATCGGGTGTCGACGGTTCACTTATGAGGCTCGGGGTGGACACCACCGGTATGAGCGGGTCCACGAAGGGTCTTGCCGACCGGTTCCGCGAGAACGCCTCGTCCATCGTCTCGGTGCTGGTGACCGGCATCTGGTTAGCCGCGTTGCTGCTCGGGTTCGACTGGTGGCTGCCGTTCATGCTCTTTGGCTACGTCGCTGTCGTTCCGATCGTCACCATGCTGTTCGACGAGGACGAGGAGACGGACGACGCAGCCGACTGGCAGGACCAGGACTGGGGGACGAGCGGCGAAACGCAGGACTCGGCCGACGACCAGTCCGTCGAGGACGCCCTCCAGACCCTCCGCGAACGGTACGCGAAGGGCGAACTCACCGACCGGCAGTTCGAGCAGAAACTCGAACGCCTGCTGGAAACCGAGACGCTCGAAGACGCCGAGGACAGGCACCGCACCGACCGCGCCGCCGCTGAACGCGACCGGGAGCCGACCTCCGAACCCGACATCGAAACCCAGGCAGACCTCGAAACTGAGACGGAGTGATACGGTCGTTCGTGATTCGTTACTACGGTGTCACAGTTCGTGGTCTTCAGCCCGGCAAACGCCTGATGTGAGGAGGCAGTCCCGAAAAAAGTCACGAACGATCGTATGAGCGTCGCTGTTCTCCCGATCCACAGTCCACGCCCTGGCGGACTGATAATGATTGTTGTGACTACAGGGAGAGCAGCGAGAGAGCCAACCCCCTTCAGGGGTGGGGAGAATCGCATGCGCTTGGTGGCGCAACCGCAGGATTTAGGCCGTTCGGGGTCGAACGCCGCGGTAACTCACTCGCCGAAACCAATCCGGAAACAGTGGGGTCCTTCCCGTCGACACGCATCACACGATGCTTCCAGTACCCCTGCCCCTGGGAAACGGGATGGGGTGACGGCACGACCAATCCAACCCCGTCGGCGTGCGAGTCTGTCCACCGTGGCTCAACAGACAGGCAGGCCGATGGCACGGCCCGTGTCCGTCCGCGCTTCACCCGCGGACGGTCGCCCGATGCGGACCCACGCACCGTTTTGCCGGGTGCGATGGCCGGCCCGACCCCGAACGCGGGGAACCCCACGACTTTTCAGTCCTGGGAGGATGTCAGACCATCCCGCCCATGCCCAGCGAACTGAGCAGGGTCGAGATCATGCCGTAGATGATCAGGCCGAGGCCGGCGATGACGAGTGCGATGCCGCCCCCGATGACGAGACTCTCCCACGTCACGAGCGCGACGCCGCCGATCAGGAACAGGACACCGAGGATACCTGGGATGCCGAGTTTGCTGAGCATACGCCCGCTGGTAGCGGCGGGGGCATAAGCCTCTCCGTTTGTCGGCTCCGTGCCGGCACGGTTGAAAGAAGTTAAACCCTCGGCACACCGAGGGTGGGGTATGACAGACGACGAGGGGCGCAAGGACCTCCGGATGCCCGACGAGGACGAGGTGTTCGCCGTCGTCCAGGAGATGCTCGGTGCGAACCGGGTCCGCGTCCGGTGTATGGACGGCGTCGAGCGAACCGCGCGGATCCCCGGCAAGATGCAAAAGCGCATCTGGATCCGCGAGGACGACGTGGTCCTTGTCGAGCCCTGGGACTGGCAGGACGAGAAAGCCGACATCACCTGGCGCTACGAGAAGCAGGACGCCGACCAGCTCCGCGAGGAAGGCCACATCCGGGAGTGATCGGCCGCCGCCGGCCCGGTAACCCGCCGGCTCACCTGGCCCGCCGCCCCGCCGGCCCCGCCGTCCCGCCTGGCCCCGCCGTCCCGTCGCAGTCCGCAGTCTGTTCCGTCCCGGCACTGTTTCCGACCTCATCCGATGACGAAACGTTGATTCACGCCGGGCTACTGCTCCCGGTCGTATGCCACTCCTCGGGGACGCTGCCGACGGGACCGACCGGTCGCTCGAACGCGCCGTGCTGGCGTTCGGGCTGGTGACCGGTCTCCTCGGCGTCGTCCTCGCTGTCAACGACTTCACCTCCGCTCCCGAACTCGACTTCCACGCCTACTACTTCACTGGCAAGGCGATCCTGGAGGGCGAACCGTTCGTCGGCTGGGCGATCACGGACATTTCCTTCCTCACCGAGAAAGCGTACGTGTACACGCCCGTGACTGCGCCGCTGTTCGTCCCGTTCGCGCTGTTCCCGGAGTGGCAGGTCCCCTACGTGCTGAACATGCTGCTCCTCTTTGGGGTGTTTTTCGGCATCGGGCGGCTCTGCCTGCAGTTGCTCGACGACTACGGCGTGACGCTGGACCGCATCGACCGCGTGCTGATCATGGCTTTCTGCCTGTTTTCCGGCCACACCGTGCTGGGGGTGTACCGCGGGAACGTCGATCCCGCCATACTGCTCGTGCTTGCGGTGGGGCTGCTGGCAATCGAGCGCGGCCGGGCGGCCCGCGGCGGGGCGCTGTGGGCCGGCGCCGCGCTGTTCAAACTCTTCCCCGCGCTTCTCGGCGTCTACCTGCTGTACCGCCGCGCGTACAGGGCGATCGCCGCCGCGGTCGTCGTCGGCGTCGGCTTCACACTGCTCGGCGTCGCGATCTTCGGGATCGACGCCCACGCCGACTTCGTCGAGTTCATCCTCCACGAGCGCAGCCGCGAGGGCGCGTTCCGGGGTGGGCTGGACCCGACGTTGCAGTGGATCACGCTCCGCCGGCCGTTCTCGCAGGTGCTCGCGCTGTCGGGCAACCAGCTGTTCGTGCTCACGACGGCGCTGGTCGCACCCGTCGTCTACCTGGTGTACCGCGACGCCGACTCCGAACTCGACCGGATCGTCGCGTTCTTCGCGACGATGGTCGCGATGCTGATCACGATCGTCCCCTCGACGCTCAACTACGTCGTCTACCTGTACTTCCCGCTCGTCCCGCTACTGTACCTGATCGAGGACCGCCGGACGAAGCTTTTGTTCGTCGCGGGGATGGTGCTGGTCAACGTCCCGCTGTACCCCCACCACGTCGCGATGATCCTGGAGGTGCTCCCGCTGTCGCCGGGGATCGCCGACGCAATCGCCGACGCGGTCCGGGCCGTGCTCCGGTGGGCGTCGATCCCGCTGTACGGGTTCCTGCTGATCCTGGCCGGCTGCGTCCGCTACGCTCGGACGCCGACGCCGGCGGCTGCAGCCGCCAGCCCGACCCCCGAACCCGGTGCTGAACCCGGCGTGGACGACTGATACGGACGTTCGTGAGTACTTTCGGGACTGCCTCGTCATATCGGGCGTTTACCGGGCTGTGACGAACGGACTGTGACACCGTAGCGGTAACGAATCACGAACAACCGTATGAGGCGGGAATCCAACCGAGAGCTTTTTGCGCGTGTCCCCGCGAAACACTGGTAATTAATGGCGCACGAATCGTCCGATGAAGACGGCGAGCCAGGCGAGGACCACGGAACAGGAACCCGCGACGGACATCCCGAGACTGACGGCGGCGTCGCAGAGCCCGGCGAGATCGCGCTCGACCCCTGGGGCTCCTCGACGGTGTCGGACTACCGGAAGCTGTTCGAGCAGTTCGGCATCGAGCGCTTCGAGGAAGTCCTCGACGAGGTGCCGGACCCCCACTACCTCATGCGCCGTGGCGTGATCTTCGGCCACCGCGACTACCGGGCGCTCACCGACGCGATGCACGACGACGAGCCGTTCGCGGCACTGTCGGGGTTCATGCCCACGGGCGACCCCCACATCGGCCACAAGCTGGTGTTCGACGAACTCATCTGGCACCAGCAACAGGGCGGGGACGCCTACGGCCTCATCGCCGACCTGGAGGCCCACAGCGCCCGCGGCCTCTCCTGGGAGGAGATCGACGAGCACACCCGCAACTACGTCCTCTCGTTTCTGGCGCTGGGGTTCGACCCCGAGGACGGGGAGCTGTACCGCCAGTCGACTAACCGCGAGGTGCAGGACCTCGCCTTCGAACTCGGGATCGAGGCGAACGTCTCGGAGCTGGGCGCCATCTACGACTTCGACGGCGAAACCGACGTCTCGCACATGCAGTCGGTCGTCACCCAGATGGCCGACATTCTCTACCCGCAACTCGACGAACCGAAGCCGACGGTGATCCCCGTCGGGCCGGATCAGGACCCCCACGTTCGGCTGGCGCGTGACCTCGCCGCCCGCGTCCGGTACTTCGGCATCACGGAGGCGTACGCGAGCTTCGAGACCGACGCCGCCGAACGGTCGCTGCTCGCCTACGCCTACGAGACCCTCACCGACCGGCACCCCGACGAGCAGATCCGGTGTTCCGACGCCGCGACGTTCCTGGAAAACGAACGCGAACCCGGCGCGACCGACGTCGAGGCGACGACGCTGGACAGCACCGTCACCATGCTCAAGGAGGCCGGCAAGGAGCCGCTGCGCCCGCGGGTGCGCTTCGTCGACCGCAACGCGACCGGGGCGGCGTTCGAGGCGCTCATCGAGGCGGTCGACGGCGAGAAGCGGGTCTACGACGAACACATCGACAGCTTCGAGCTGGCCCGCAAGGAAGCCGAGAAACTGGCCCGCGAGGTCGAGATCGACCACGGCGGCTACGGCTTCCTGCCGCCGTCGTCGATCTACCACCGCTTCATGACCGGGCTCACCGGCGGCAAGATGTCCTCCTCGGTCCCCGCCTCGCACATCAGTCTGCTCGACGACCCCGAAAACGGCTACGACAAGGTGAAAGCCGCGAAGACGGGTGGCCGCGAGACGGCGGAGAAGCAGCGCGAACTCGGCGGCGAGGCCGACGAGTGCCCCGTCTACGAGCTGTACGCCTACCTGCTCGCCGGCGACGACGACGAGTTCGCCAAGGAGGTCTACGAGGAGTGTGTCGGCGGCGAACGGCTCTGTGGCGGCTGCAAGGAACAGGCCGCCGAGCTGATGGAGGCGTTCCTCGAGGAGCACCAGGAGCAACGCGAGGAGTGGGCCGACCGGCTCGAGGACCTCAACATCGACCTCGATTCCGACCGCAAGCGGTAGCCCCGCCGACGGCCAACTGGGACCGGCAATCCGAAATGTTGAAATCTGCTCATTCGCATTTTTTAAAACGGCGATGGGTCACAACACCGAGGCCGGGAGCGACGACAGGGGCGTCGACGAGCGGATCACGCGCCTGCACGAGGTGGCAACGGAGCTGCAGTCGGCCTCCACGGAGGCGGCAGTCTACGACGCGATGATCGAGGCGGCCGTCGAGACGCTCGGCTTCGACTGGTGTGCCGTCGGCATCCCGGTCGAAGGTCAGTTCGAAATCCGGGCCGTCTCGGAGACCGCCCCCGCCGAGAAGGGCGAGCGGAAAATCGGTGTCGACGAAGGGATCTCCGGACGCAGTCTCCAGGATGGCGAGAGCATCATCGTCGCCGATGCGATCGCCAACGACGAGGCGGATCCGACCGAGGAGTCGATCGTCTCGGCAATCTCGGTGCCGCTGGGCGAGTGGGGCGTCTTCCAGGGATACTCCGCGGAAGTGGGCGCCTTCGACGAGAACGATCTGGAGGTTGCCGAACTGCTCGCCGCCCACGCGAGGGCGGCGCTCGACCGCATCGAGCGCGAGCGCGAACTCAAGCGGAAAAACGAGCGCCTCGAACAGTTCACCAGCTTCGTCAGCCACGACCTCAAAAACCCGCTGAACGTCGCCGACCTCCGGCTCGAACTCGCGATGGAAGACTGCGACAGCGAGCACCTCCGGGACGTCGCGGTGGCGCTCGACCGCATGGAGACGCTCACCGACGACCTCCTCACCCTCGCGAAAGCCGGCCAGCACGTCGACGACGTCGAATCCATCCACCTCGCCACCCTCGCCCGCACTTGCTGGCAAACCGTCCGGACCGCCGACGCCGACCTGGTCGTCGACGCCGATCTGACGGTGCTGGCCGACCGCACTCGTCTCAAGCAACTGCTGGAGAACCTGATCCGGAACGCCGTGGAACACGGCACCAGCGACGCCGAGGAGGGCGAGAGCGACGTGACCGTCACGATCGGCGCGCTGGCGGGTGGCTTCTGCGTTGCCGACAATGGCCGGGGGATTCCCGAGGCCGACCGCGACAGCATCTTCGAGCACGGCTACTCGACAGCCGACGGCGGAACCGGGTTCGGGCTGGCAATCGTCGCTGACATCGTCGAGGCACACGACTGGTCCATCGTGGTCACCGACAGCGACGCCGGCGGCGCCCGCTTCGAAATTACTGGCGTCGAAACCCCCTGACGCCATCCCGCTGGGACGGCGCGCCGCCAGTCATAGTGATTATTGTGAGTCGTTCCGGGATCGACCGCGCGACTGCGTGCGGTCGACCCGGTACACAGTCACAATAATCACTATCAGGGCGTCAGGCGGGAGACGGTGAGCCAGTCGGTGCCGGCGTCGACGTGAGTCAGGGCGAACACGAGCTGTTTGCGGACCCCGTGAGCGAGGCGCACGTCGAGCGCGAGGTCCCGGGGTGCGAACGTGTGGTCGGCGGGCAGCACGCGCACCAGCAGCTCCGAGTGCCCGAGGTCATCGACGGAGTCGACGTCGGCGTAAGTCCGGAAATCAGCGCCGAACTTGAACCCGGTTTTCGGGACGATCCCGGCGGTTCGCAGCGCCCCGTAGGCGCGCAGCCGGCGGTCGAATCGGTCGCCCTCGACCGAGCGGCCGCGGCTCACGAGCCGCTTGCCGCCGCCGTCGACTGCCAGGAGGCCGCGCTCGGCGAGGTAGGCGGCCTCGACGAGCGAGAGCTGGACGGGCTGCTCGTCGCGGTCAAGCGGCTGGCCGTAGAACGCCCGGTCGTGCAACGCGTCCGGCGGGTCGGTGACGAGCACGCGGTCCGAGAGCAACGCCCCCGCCACCGCCGGCAGGTCATGGTACGTCGAGCCGGCGATCGTCGGTTCCTCGACCGCCAGGTACGTCACCTCGCTCTCCTCGTCGACGACCGCGAGCACGCCCGTGATGCCGCCACCGTCGGCATCGGATGCGCCGTCGGCCTCGCTGCCGCAGGCCGCGATCCGCTGGAGCGTCCCGGCGGTCACGTCGGCGCGCTCGCTGACCGTCCACACCCGGTAGGCGACGGTGTCGTTCCAGGGTCCGTCGCCGCGGGGGTAGACCACGAAGTCGCCGGCTCCATTCGCCTCGTGCTCGCGCCGGTCGGCGTTGCCGCGGTGCTCGCGCCGGTCGGCATCGTCGCCCGCAAGCAGTTCGGTCGGCGAGAGGTAGAAGCCGCGATCCCGCAGCTCCTTGTAGACGAAGAAGTCGACCTCGGAGACGGCGTTCGAGGCCAGGAACGACTCGAAATCCAGCGGCTCCCCGCCGGACCGGCGGTCGAGGAGGTGCTCGAGGTCGCCCCGGAACAGAAGGTGGGCCGCCTCGACCGGCGCGAGTTCGACCCCGCCGTCCCGGGGCGTGCCGTACCCCCGCGCGTCGTAGAACTGCTCGCGGGCGGCGTTGTCGCCCCGCACCCGGTCGCCGTCGAACGGTAGCTGCATGTCTCGCCCTCCTCGCTCGGACGGCATAGCACCTGTGATCGGCGGTGATGGATGATCCAGTCGCATCCGGCCGAGCCCCTCGGATCACGACTGGGACTGGTCGCTGCGGCTTGGCAAGTACGCCGACCTCGAACGAGAGGAGTCGCCACAGCCCTGATAGTGATTGTTGTGATTATTTTCGGAGTCGCATTGCATTATCGGGAGTGTCACGGGCTGACACCGGAGTCTGATGGGTCGACAGCGGTAACGACTCACAACAATCACTATGATACGGTCGTGCGTGGGACGGTTTCGATCGAATTTAGTGGCCGTCGACGGAACGTCCGGTATGGCACTCGAGCGGTACCTGCTCCCGGACCGACACCTCGAGCCGCTCGGATTCGTGCTGATCGGCCTCACCATCCTCGCGGTCGAGGTGTACAACTACACCCAGGTCGGGGCGACCCCCGCCGGCGGCGTCATGGTCGCGATCGGTATCCTCTCGCTGCTCGTCGGCGGCCGCCGGTGGCAGGAGCGCGCGGCGCGCGAGGACGGCGGGAACGTCTCGCTGCTCAAGCACCTGTTCCTGGTCGCCGTGCTGGCCGTGATCGTCGCCAGCCAGTTTCTCTGATCTCTCGGCACTCACTGCGCCACCTAGCACCAGGCGAGAAACTGGATCGCCGGCACCGAAAATGCTGCCCCCGTCGCCAGCGCGATTTTCTCGCCGAGGGCTTTCTTCGATGCGTCTACAACAACACCCACAGCACCAACTAGCGGACCGGGAGACTTTACTCGGTGGTGGCCCGTGCTGTGGGTATGATCCTCTCGGACGCGGACATCCGCCGTCGGCTCGCGGACGGTGACCTGGCTATCGAGCCGCTGGACGACCCCGAGCTACAGATCCAGCCCGCGAGCGTCGACCTGCGCCTCGGGCGGGAGTTCCTGGAGTTCCAGCACACGAACATCCCCTGTATCCACCCCGACAGCGAGCAAGAAATCGACGAGTACGTCGACGAGACGGTCGTCGAGGAGGGCGAGGAGTTCATCCTCCACCCCGGCGACTTCGTGCTCGGCACGACCGTCGAGCGCGTCGAGATTCCACCCGATCTCATCGCCCACGTCGAGGGCCGCTCCTCGCTGGGCCGTCTTGCGATTGTGGTGCACGCCTCGCTCCCCTACGACGAAGAGGTGTTCCTGTGGACGCCCGAAGACGGCTTCGGCTTTTACAAAATCGGGGATGTCGTGGAGAACGAACGACCTGCACGCGCCGTTGCGTTCGACCCACAGACGTTGCGGGTGAGTACACACCGGGTGACAGACCATATCACGAATCCGACGAAGCGAATCTACCGGGTGAGACTCACGTCTGGCCGGGAGGTTCACGTCACAGAAGACCACAACCTCTTCACGCTCGACGATCACGGTGGCGTCACCCGGATCGCCAGTGAAGATGCCAAGGGACAACACGTGATGGTGCCGGCGACACTGCCGGATTCTCCCGGAGGGACAGGAACAATCGACCTGCTTGACGTACTCGACCCCGAGGAAACGACACTGTATGCCAGCGACGGGTTCGGCGAGGTCGACTGGTCGAGCGTTCCAGCCGGATCGAGACGGCACTACAAAGCACAGAACAGCGTGCCGATGGATGCACTCCCGAGAACGGAGACGCCGGACCAGATCGAGGTCGCATTCAAACAGAGTGATACGAAACTCCCGCGTCATCTGACGCTGTCACCGGAGTTCGGCTGGGCGCTCGGTTTCTACATCGCGGAGGGATCGGCACGGCGGAAACAGCTTCAAGTGGCCAATACCCAACGGGAGCATCTCGACCGTTTCGCCGAGTTCTTCGACCAGTACGATACGAGTCTCTCGTGGTACGAGAACGACCGCATCACGAAACTGACGGTCTGCTCGGCGCTCTGGTCGAAAGTGTTCCGCGAACTCGCCGGCTCCGGTCAGGACAAGACGATTCCGGAGTGTGCGTTCGACTGGCCGACTGACGTACTGCACACACTGCTGGCGGGTCTGCTCGACGGGGATGGCTGTCGCCGAGACACGCGCGATACGCTCTACACGGCGAACCCCGACCTCGCAAATCGTGCGGCCCATCTCGGAACGCGCCTTGATCTATTGACATCCGTTTACAGCCGGGAACGCGAGACGCATATCCCGATGAGCGACGTCGATTGGTCGGGCGAGATGTGGGCTGTCGATTTCAGAGCGAATGCCCACAAGTGCGGCCAGTACGTCCCCGTCCCGAACGAACTACTGCGCGAGTACAGAGAACGGGCAGAGATGCGGATGATCGACGCGGCGAAGGCGATGGGCTACTCTTCGAAGTCGAGCATTTCGAACGTCGAAAACGAGGAGTACGGAACTGTCAAACGCGAAACGCTCGAACGGTTCCGTGATGCCTACGCCGAGGCAGGAGTCGACACGAGCCGTCTCGACCAGCTACTCGACGGTGGCGTTCGGTTCGAGGAGGTCGTCGCCGTCGAGGAAACCGACCGCGTCGAACCGACCTACGACCTCGAAGTACAGCCCGACGGACAAACGATCGAGAACTTCCTCGGTGGTCGAGGTGGGATCTTCCTCTCGAACACTGCCGGTCTCTGCGATCCCGGATACCAGGGCCAGATCACCCTCGAACTGTCGAACCTCGGAGCCGCACCAGTCGCGCTCGCGCCGGGCATGCGCATCTCGCAGCTGACGTTCACCGAACTCTCCTCCCCGGCAGAGCGGCCCTACGGCGCGGAGCGCGGCTCGAAGTACCAGGACCAGTCCGGGCCGCAGGCCTCCCGGATCGGCGGCGACAGGGAGTTCGGGGGCGAGCAATGAAGTTCGTCGAGGAGATCGCGGTCGAGGAGTTTCTCCCCACGTTCCGGTCGCTGCTGGCGGAGGCGCTGCGCGCGGAGGGGCTGACCCAGAACGAGGTCGCGGCGCTTCTCGGGATCAGCCAGAGTGCCGTCTCGAAGTACGTCCACGGCGAGGTTGACCGCAACGAGCGGCTGCTGGCCGACGAGGACCTCCAGGACCTCGTAGAGCGGCTGGCCGACGGGCTGGCCGACGGCGAGCTGACGCCCGTCGAGGCGCTGATCGAGGCGGAGGTGTGCATCCGCAAGCTCGAACGCGGCGGGGCGCTCGCGGAACTCCACGCCAAGGCGGTGCCGGAGCTGGCCGAGTTCGACGGCGAGTTCGCGATCCACGACCCCGACAGCCGGCTGCGCGAAACCGGTCAGGTGCGAGCGTCAGTGCGCCGGGGGCTGCGGATCCTCCGCAACACCGAGCCGTTCGCTCGGCAGATCCCCGCCGTCGGGTCGAACCTCGTGGAGTGTCTCTCCGACGCCAAGACGATTGACGATGTCGCCGGCGTGCCGGGCCGCCTGCTCGCGGTGCGCGGGCAGGTGACGGTCCCCGGCGAGCCGGAGTTCGGCGTCAGCCAGCACGTCGCCGGCGTCCTGCTGGCGGCCCGCGAGAACGGCAGCGACGCGCGCGCGGCGCTGAACGTCACCTACTCCGAGGCGCTGCGTGACGCGCTCGCGGCACAGGGGCGCACCCCCGCGGAGTTCGACGCCGAGCGCGACGTCGACGAGGCGATCGCCGACGCGCTCGCTGCCGAACCCGACGCGGACGTGCTGTATCAGACCGGCGGCTTCGGCATCGAACCGGCGCTGTACATCCTCGGCCTGGACGCCCCCGCGGTCGCCGGGACGCTCCGCGAGTGTGCGGTCTGAACAATGTCTGACGACAGCATCGATCTCACCCACACGTTCTACGGCCGGTGTGCACAGCTGTACGATCTCGTCGCGAACGTGCCGGGCGTGCGCTCCTGGCGCGCCCGGGCCGCGAGCGCGCTCGATCTCTCGTCCGGCGACACCGTCGTCGAGATGGGCTGTGGCACCGGTGCGAACTTCCCCCACCTCCGCGAGCTGGTCGGCCCCGAGGGCCGGGTCGTCGGCGTCGACGTCGTGCCGGCGATGCTCGGGCAGGCCCGCCGGCGCGTCGACCGTGCCGGCTGGGAAAACGTCTACGCCGTCCGCGGCGACGCGCGCCGGCCGCCGGTCGCAGAGGCCGACGCCGTGCTCTCGACGTTTCTCGTCGGGATGCTCGATACCCCGGCCCCGGCGGTCCGCGAGTGGATCACGCTGGTCCGGCCCGGCGGACGGGTCACGATACTGAACGCCGGCCGGAGCGACCGCCTGGTCGCGCTCCCGGTGAATCTCCTGCTCCGGGCGTTCGTCCGCCTGACCGCGCCCGGCCACCGCGGGACCGCCCGCGCGCCGGTCCGCTCGCTGGAGGCCCGCTGGGACGAAGCCCGGAAGGCGCTGCTTGAGGGCACCGTCGACCACCACGAGGAGCGGTTCGGGCTGGGTATCATCCGCCTTGCGAGCGGCCGCGTGCCCGACCCGACCGTATGACTCCCACCAGGGTCCCGGCTGCGGACACGCTCAATTCATTCGCACGAAGGTAAAGAGTTCGAGATTGGACTCGTCGCGTCCACAGCGTCGTTCGGGTTCCGTACCGGAAACAGACGACCGCTACGCGGTGTCGACGCCGGTAATTTCGAAGCGGGCGCCGCCCTCGTTACTCTCGGCGACAGTGATCGTCCACCCGTGGGATTCGACGATCTCCCCGACGATTGCGAGCCCGAACCCGGTGCCGTCCGGGTCGCTGGAGTAGCCGAGATTGAACACCTGCTCGCGCTCCCCGGCCGGGATGCCGCTGCCGGTGTCCTCGACGTAGAACCCCTCCGGGAGGGTCCCGATCCGGACGCTGAGCGGGGACGGTTCGGTCGAACCGTGCTCGACGGCGTCCTCGGGAACGTGTGACCGAGGGCTCGTTGAGCCGCGCTCAACGGCGTCCTCGGGAGCGTGTGACCGAGGGCTCGTCGAACCGTGTTTTACCGCATTTCGAAAAAGGTTCTCGAAGACGTTCTGCAGGCGGTCGGCGTCGGCCTGGACGGTGGCGTCGCTGACGATCTCGAGGCTGGCCCCCGCTGTGTCGACCTGGTCCCAGGAGCGGGCGGCGACCTTGCTCAGCGCGACCGGCTCGGTCTCCTCGACCGTCTTGCCCTGCCGGGCCAGCGAGAGCGTGTCGTCGATGATCGTCTCCATCCGGTCGAGGGCGTTCTGGATCGCCTCGACGTGCTCGCCGTCGGGCTCCTCGCGGGCGAGCGCCGCCCGCGTCGAGGCGATGTGCAGCGGGTTCCGGAGGTCGTGGCTGACGATCGAGGCGAACCGGTCGAGGCGCTCGTTCTGTCGCTGGAGCTGGCGGGCCTGCTCGCGGCGGCGCTGCTCGCGGTCCGCCCGGGTGAACGCCGCCTCGATGTTGGCCGCGAGCGTCTCCGCGAGGACGACGTCGCCCCCCCCGAACGCCCCCTGAACCCGGGAGCCGACACAGAGCACGCCCTGCTCGCCCAACGGGACGTTCAGCAGCTCCCAGCGGTCGTCGTCCACCGTCGCGTCCCGGACCGTCTCGCCCTGGGCCATCGCCGCCCACCGAGGGCTCTCCCCGGAGCCGTCGTCCGGCCCCTCGATCGGCGTCGGTCCCTCCAGCACCTCGCTGGCCGTCGCGGTCGCAGCCATCGGAACGAGCAGCCCCTCGTCGTGATAGAACACGACCGTCAGCGCGGCGTTGAGCACCGCCGAGGCGATGTCGCGGCCCTCCCTGGCGACCGCCTCGTGCGTTTCGGCAGTCATCAGCTGTCGCGTCGCCCGGTTCAGTTTGTTCAGTCGCTGGGTCTCCTCGACGCGGTCGAGCGCGGCCGTCGTGTGCGTGATCAACAGCTCCGCGAGTTCGAGGTCGTCCTCGTCGAAGAAGTACGGCTCGGAGCTGATCCCCTGGAACACGCCCCGGTCGCCAATCGGCACGGTCAGCCCCGACCGGAACGCCTCGATGGTGGGCTCCGCTCGCGCGTGATTCCGCACGTCACCGATGATCTCTGACTCCCCGTTCATGTACACCTCCCCGGTCACGCCGTGATCAGTGGTGATCGGTTGGACTCCGACTTCAAGCGGCGCCTCCTCCGAGACCGCAGCGACCTCGAAGCGTCCCTCGGTCGCGATCTCGACCGCACACCAGTCGAACCCGAGGATGTCGACCGCCGCGTCGACCGTCAGCTCGTAGATCTCCTCGACCGACGCCGCCGTCTGCATCGCCGTCGCGACCTCGTGCAACCGCCTGATCTTGCGACCCGGAACCGGATCGTCCGTCTCTACGCCCCCCTGTTCGGAGCTGCGTCCCGCGTCTGCGTCGGACCCGTCGGGTTGCTTCCCACCACCCGACTCTCCATTGCCCATTACTCCTAATTAGCGCAACAGACATATAATGATTTATAGGCTGAACAGGCGCAATACCACGCCGTTCAGGGCATGGATACGCGCCGTTACTCGGGGGAACAGACGACCGGTCAAGTGCCAGCCCGAGAGTTCAGTCCAGACGTTGAAGTGGCAGGCAATCCACGGGACAAGTAGGAATCGGTCGGGAATAGAGTGAATCCCGCCAGTC
>PXRK01000075.1 GCA_003021015.1 Halobacteriales archaeon QS_4_66_20
GGGTCGCTGGCGTCGCCAGCGTCTGCTCGCGGTCGGCCGTCTCGACGGCCGCCGTCGTGGCTGCCGCGCCGCCGGCCGTGGCGCCGCTGGCCGTAGCGCCGCCACCGGCCGCCCCGGTACCGTCGCCCTCCTCGTCGCTGACGCGTGTGACCGCCGATTTCGGGGCGTCGCCGTCGTCGCCGGCGTCGTCCGCGCCGCCGGATTCGGCCGTTGTTCGCACGTCGCCCTCGGTGATCCGGCCGCCCGGGCCCGACCCGTCGACGGCCGTGATGTCGACGCCGAGTTCGCGCGCCAGGCGGCGGACGTTCGGCGGCGCGAATACGCGCCCGTCGCCCGTCGCCGCCTCGACCGCCTCGCCGTCGTCGGCTGGCGTCGACCCGTCGGTCGCGTCGCCGGCCGCGTCGGCCGCCTCCTCGGCGGATTCCGCCGCTTCGTCTGCAGGTTCGGCGGTCTCCTCGACCTCTTTGTCGGGGACCTCGCCCTCGATTTCGATGGTCGCGACGACGGTGCCAACCGGCACCATCTCGCCTTCCCCGGCGTGGAGTTCCAGCACCGTCCCGGTGACGGGCGCCGGGAGGTCGACGACGGCCTTGTCGGTCTCGACGTCGGCCATCAGCTGATCCTCCTCGACGCGGTCACCCGCCGAGACGTGCCACTCGACGATCTCTCCCTCGGCGATCCCCTCGCCAACGTCCGGAAGTTCGAATTCGAACGCCATGTTCAGTACTCGACGGTCTCCTTAATGCCGTCTTTGATCCGCGCCGCCTCGGGAAGGTAGTACTCCTCGATGGCGTACAGCGGGAACGGGACGTCGAACCCGGTGACGCGGTTGATCGGCGCCTCCTGGTACAGCAGGACGTCCTCCTGGATCGTGGTCGTGATCTCGGCTGCCAGCCCGCCCGAGCGGGGCGCCTCGTGGACGACGACCGCGCGGCCGGTCTTCCTGAACGACTCCTGTATCGTCTCCTCGTCAAGCGGCGACACCGTCCGCAGGTCGACCACTTCGGCGTCGATGCCCTCCTCGGCGAGATCCTCGGCGGCTTCGAGCGTCGGGCGAGTCATCGCGCCCCACGTGAACACCGAGACGTCCGCGCCCTCGCGGCGGACCGCCGCCTCGCCGAGCGGGACGGTGTAGTCGTCCTCGGGGACGTCCTCGCGGAACGCCCGGTAGATCAGCTTCGGTTCGAGGAACACGACGGGGTCGGGGTCGCGGATCGCCGAGATCAGCATTCCTTTCGTGTCGTACGGCGTCGAGGGGATAGCGACTTTCAGCCCGGGGTGGTGGGCGAACAGCGCCTCCGTCGACTCGGAGTGGTGTTCCGGCGCGTGGATGCCGCCGCCGTACGGCGCCCGGAACACGGCCGGACAGTTGAACCGGCCGTTGCTCCGGGTGCGAAGGCGCGCAGCGTGGCTGACGATCTGGTCGAACGCCGGGTAGATGAACCCCATGAACTGGAACTCCGCGACCGGGCGCATGCCGTAGGCGGCCATGCCGATGGCCGTCCCGGCGATGCCCGACTCCGCCAGCGGCGTGTCGATCACCCGGTCGGCCCCGAACTCGTCGATGAGCCCCTGGGTCGCGCGGAACACGCCGCCGTTCTCGCCGACGTCCTCGCCCATCACGACCACGCTGTCGTCGCGCTCCATCTCCGTGTACAGCCCGTCGCGGACTGCCTGTACCAGCGTCAGACTCTGCGTTGCCTGTGTCTGTTGGCTCATGGTATCAGTCCTCCCCGAGTAGCAGTTCGTCGCCGTGTCGCTCCCGCAGGTCTTCGAGGTACGCGAGCTGTTCCTCCAGGCGCTTTGGCATGTCGGCGTAGACGTCCTCGAACATGCCGGCCGGGTCGGGCCGCTCGTACTCCTCGGCGACGTCGATCGCCTCGGCGACCTCGTCCTGAATCTCGGTCTCGATGGCGTCGACGCGCTCGTCGTCGAGCAGCCCCCGGTCGCGCAGGAACGTCTCCATGCGCGGGATCGGGTCCTTCTGCTTCCAGCGCTCGACCTCCTCCTCGTCGCGGTACACCGAGGGGTCGTCCGCCGTCGTGTGCGCGCCGAAGCGGTACTGGACGGCCTCGATCAGCGTCGGCCGCGTCGCGTGGCCGATCTCCTCGTTGGCCTCCGCGCCGGTTTTGGCCTTCTCGACGGCCTCACGCGTGACCGTGTACACCGCCAGCGGGTCCATCCCGTCGACCTGGACGCCCTCGAAGCCGTAGGCATGGGCCTTCTGGGCCAGCGTCGCGCTGGCCGTCTGGCGCTCCCGCGGGACCGAGATCGCCCACTGGTTGTTGTTGCAGAAGAAGACGGCGGGCACGTCGAAGGCGCCGGCGAAGTTCAGCCCCTCGTGGAAGTCGCCCTCCGAGGTGGCGCCGTCGCCGAAGTAACAGAGGAACGCCTTCTCCTCCTCCTCCTCCTGGAGCTTCGACGCCCAGGCGGCGCCGGTGGCGTGGGGGACCTGCGTCGCGATCGGCACGGCCGGCGTGAACATGTTCACGTCCTCGGGTGCGACCTGGCCGTCCTCGTGGCCCATCCAGTACAGCAGGATGTGCGACAGCGGCCAGCCCATCACGTAGCCGGTGGCGTGCTCGCGGTAGCTGGGGAACGCCCAGTCGCCGTCGTCGAGCGCGTGCACGCTGCCGACCTGGGCGCCCTCCTGGCCCGACAGCGGCGGATACGTCCCCATTCGCCCCTGGCGCTGGAGGCTGACCGCCCGCTGGTCGAAGTGCCGGGCGAGCTTCATCTCCCGGTACATCTCGACGAGGGTCTCGTCCGGGAGCGCGGGCACCTCCGCGTCCGCGCGGACGTGTCCGTCCTCGTCGAGGACCTGTACCCGCTCCGCCGGATCGCGCTGTACTGCGCTCATGAGAAAAACCACCTGTCTGATGGCGACATGTGTCCGAATCTTCTCATGCCGGTGGTATATTGTTTTCGTGATGGGATGTTCCAGGCGTCGAACACGAGCCCGACGGCCCCCCCCGCGTCGGCCGCTTTTACTGCGAAACTGCGCAGTTCCCCCGCCGCTCTCGCACCGGAACTGTACGAACGTCCACATGAAATTCACCCGACAGCGAAATAATTCCTTCGAAGAAAGAAATTGGGCGGCAGCAGGGTCGCCGCGGCCGGGGTGGGATGGATGTCATCTGGCCGCACCCGCAGGTTCGACCGTCGTCGTTTTCACTCGTCCGGCCGTAAGTGGACGCATGAGCAGCCCGTCGGTCTACCTGGTCCGCAACGAACACGACCCGGAGCAAAGCTACCACTGCGATGCGCTCGCCTCGTGTTTCCCGGACGCGCGGGAGATCCAGTTTCCGGCGGGCGAGCGGTTCGACCCCGGCGCGGCCGACGCGGTCGTCCTCAGCGGCAGCACTGCGGGCGTCTACGAGCGCGAGCGGGAGTGGATCCCGGAGTTAGAGGGGGTCGTTCGGGAGCTGGTCGACCGCGAGGTGCCGACGCTGGGCGTCTGTTTCGGCCACCAGGTCGCCAACGCGGCGCTGGGCGGGACCGTCGAGGCTGTCGGGGTCACAGCCGGCCTCGTCGAGGCGACGTTCGACGACAACCCGCTGTTCGACGGCGTCCCGCCGGTCGTGGTCGCGCTCCACGGCGACGCCGTCACCGATCGCGGGGAGGGCATGGAGGCCATCGCGGCGGCAGAGCACGATCCGATCTTCGGCACCCGTCACCGGTCGGCGCCGCTGTGGACCGTCCAGTTCCACCCCGAAATTACCCGCGAGCACCGCGAGCGGCTGGTGGCGAATTTCGACTGGGAGGAGGGCGAGCACTCCTTCGACGACATCGCCGGCGAGCGCCTGTTCGAGAACTTCCGGCGCCTCGCCGGTGTGGAGCAGGCGAGCGTGTAGTATCAGTCCGCACTCCGAGCACGTTCGCGGGCAGTGGCTTCGCTCTCGCCGTCCCGGAGGACGGACTCGATGAACAGTTCGCCGGCGCGGTACGAGGAGCGGACCATCGGGCCGCTGGCGCAGTACTGGAAGTCGAGTTCCTCCTCGGCGACGCGCTTCCAGGTGTCGAACGCGTCGGGGTGGACGAACTCGCTCACTTCGAGGTGCGACCGGGAGGGCTGGAGGTACTGGCCCAGCGTGACGACGTCGACGTCGACTGCCCGGAGGTCCCGAAGCGTCTGGTAGATCTCGTGGTCGTACTCGCCGACGCCGAGCATGAGGCTCGTCTTCGTGTACGCGTCGCCCTCGCGGGCGGCCTGGCGCAGCACCGACAGCGACTGCTCGTAGCCCGCCCGGCGGTCCCGCACGGGCCACTGGAGGCGCTCGACGGTCTCGACGTTGTGGGCGATCACGTCGGGTTCGGCGTCGATGATCTTCCGGACCAGTTCGTCCTCGCCCTGGAAGTCGGGGATCAGCACCTCGACGAGAATGGAGGGATCGCGCCGTTTGATCTCTCGGATCGTCTCGGCGAAGTGGCCCGCGCCCTGGTCGGGGAGGTCGTCGCGGTCGACCGACGTCAGGACGACGTACTCCAGGCCGATCTCGGCGACGGCGCTTGCGACGTTTGCGGGCTCGTCCGGATCCAGCGGCTCCATCCCGCCGGTCTCGATGTCACAGAAGTTACAGCCCCGCGAGCAGCGGTCGCCCATCAGCATGAACGTCGCGGTGCCGGGGCCCGACCGGCCGCTCCAGCACTCCCCGAGGTTCGGACACGACGCCTCCTCGCAGACGGTGTGAAGGTCGTGGTCCCGGAGCGTCTCCTTGATCTCGGTGAAACGCTCGCCCGACGGCGGCCGCATCTTCAGCCACTCGGGCTTTCGGCGTCTGCTCATTGCCTGACTGTTGGTGCCCACCGACTAAAGTTCCCGGCTTATCCGTTTGTTCGCTCGGTGACTCTGCTGGAAGCTCACCGACGCAGAAAGCCTGCGGTAGGACGTGAACTTCTGGCACAGCAACTGCCAACGGAGTGATGCAGAAAGCCCTCGGTCGCCTCGCGTGCTCGCGGGTCGCTCCGCTCCCCGCTCGCACATTCGGAGGCCTCGCTTCGCTCGGCCTCCCGGATCACGCTGAGCAGGATATCTTCGCTCCCTCCGGTCGCTCAGATAGCGCCTGCTCAGCGACCGCGACGCTTCCTCGCCCTTTCAGTCCGCCAGGATGACGACTGACCGGCCGGCAGAAAATTGCTGCTATCTCAATCAACGCCCTGGCGGACTGAAAGGGCGAGGCCGGTTCCGGGAACCCGGACCCCGTAAGCACCGCAGGCCGAAGGCCGAGGCGCGCAGCGCGGGTCCCGGGACTGGAACCGGCCGAGGGCTTTCTGCGATCCACTGTCCGAAACGAATCCTCAACCACCAGAGAAAGATCAGGTCACTCCTCGGACATCGACTCGAAGATGCGGTCGACGAACTCGCTTGCGGTCACATCGCCCTCGACGAACGCGAGGGCGTCCTCGGCGTCGACTCCCCAGGAGAACGTCCGGTCGTCGGCGCCGGTGACGGTCCCGTCGAGGCGGTCGGCGTCCCAGCCGTCGCTGAGCTCCCGGCCGAAGCGGCCGCTGGCGAACCCGACCTCGTACCCCCACTCGGAGGTGTCAGCGACGTGCGTCGACTCGTAGACGAGCATAACGACGCCGTCCGACTGCGAGAGCTCCTGGATCGTGACGTCGAGCTGCGTGTCGAGGCGCTCGCGGTAGCTGTCGAGCGCCTCCTCGGTCGATCGCTCGCTCCCTCCGTCGCCGTCGTCGTCGCCGCTGCAGCCAGCGAGGCCGGCGGCGGCCGTCGAGGCTGCCGTCGCCATGAACGCGCGACGCTCCATACCCCCCGTCCAGCCGCGACGCTGAAAGCCCTTGGGACTGCCGGGAGCCCTCCCCGTGCGGCGCCGTTCTGAAACGGTATTTCACCATCAGTCCGCCAGGGCGTAGGGTGATCGATCGGCAGAAACTGACAGATGGGTTCGCATCTCATTCTACACTCACCACGTGCGCGTCCGCCGGGTCGAAGCCGAGCGTCACATCGCCTTCGAGCCCCGTCGTGGTGCGCGCTTCGAGATTGCTGGTGTCGAGATCATCGCGTGACTGCGGCCGCAACGGCGACGGTGCTGGGGAGTCGCCGAGTGACTGTGGCCGCGCTGGCGACAGTGTCGGGAACTACTCCAGGTTGAGGTTGACGTTGCGGACGCGGGTGTACTCCTCGATGGCGTACTTGCCCTGTTCGCGGCCGACGCCGCTCTCCTTGACGCCGCCGAAGGGCGTCTGCGGGAACGTGTTGGGCGTCTCGTTGACATTGACCATCCCGTACTCGAGGTCGCGGGCGAACTCGTGGGCCCGCTCGAGGTCGCTCGTCCAGACGCAGGCCATCAGGCCGTACGGCGAGTCGTTGGCAACTTCCAGGGCTTTTTGTTCGTCGCTCACTTCGATCACCGACAGCACCGGTCCGAAGATCTCCTCGCGGGCGATGGTCATGTCGTTGGTGACGTCGGTGAGGATGGTCGGCTCGATGAAGTAGCCTGCGTCCTTGTCCGCAGGGATCCCACCGCCGGCCGCGACGGTCGCGCCCTCCGCTTTCCCGGTCTCGATGTACTCCAGCACCTCCTCGCGCTGGGATTCGCTGACCATCGGGCCCATGCGGCCGTCGTCGTCGATGCCGGACCCGAGCGGAATCGACTCGGCGCTCTCGACGACCATCTCGACGAGGTCGTCGTGGATCGCCTCGTGGGCGAGCAGGCGCGAGCCGGCCCAGCACATCTGCCCGCAGTTCATGAAGATGCCGTAGTGGACGCCCTGAGTGGCCGCCTCGAGGTCGGCGTCGGGGAACACGATCTGGGGCCCCTTGCCGCCGAGTTCCAGCGTCACGTCGGCGACGTTCTCGCCGGCGTTTCCGCCGACGCGCTTGCCGATCTCGGTGCTGCCGGTGAAGGCGACGTGGTCGACATCGTCGTGGGTCACAAGCGGGTCGCCGACGGTGCTCCCGCGGCCGGGGACGACGTTGAGCACGCCGTCGGGGAGCCCGGCCTGCTCGGCGGCCTCGGCGTAGTACAGCGCCGACAGCGGCGTCTGTGCGGAGGGTTTGAGGACGACGCTGTTGCCCGCCGCCAGCGCGGGCGCGAGGCTGCGGCCCGAGAGCTGGAACGGGTAGTTCCAGGGGGCGATATGTGCGGTAACCCCGACCGGCTCCCGGAGCGTGTAGTCGACGCGGTCGCCGGGCACGGGGATCTGGCTCCCCTCGATCTTGTCCGCCCAGCCGGCGAAGTACCGGAACGTGTCGGTCACCATCCCGAACTCCAGCTTCGCCTCGAACAGCGTCTTGCCGTTGTCCCGGGACTCGGTCAGCGTGACGTCGTCGCGCATCGACTCCAGTGCGTCGGTGAAGTCGTGGAGGATCGCGGCGCGCTCTCTGGGGTCTATCGAGCGCCACTCGCTCCCGCGTGCGACGGCCGCCGCCGCGGCCTCGACCGCGCTGTCGACGTCGGCCGCGGTTGCCGCCGGTACTGTGGCGTACGTCTCGCCGGTCGCGGGATCGACTGATTCGATCGTGTCTTCGGCCGCGCCATCCGTCCATTCGCCGCCGATGTAGAGGCTGGTTGGGCCGTCGTAGCTCATACGTCCGCAACTCCGGCCTGCGGCTGGTTATACATTCCCCTCGCCCGCCAGGAACCGTCTGTCAGTCGACACTCACCACGTGCGCGTCCGTCGGATCGAAGCCGAGCGTCACGTCGCCGTCGAGCCCCGTCGTGGTGCGGGCGAGGAGTTCACGGCCGCCCCAGTCGAGGTGAACCCGCGTCGTCTCGCCGAGAAACTCCGCGCTCGCGACCGTCGCCGAGAGCGCGTTCGTCCCGCCGTCGACCGCGAGGTGTTCCGGGCGGACGCAGAACGTGAGTCTGTCGCCGACCTGGACGCCCGAGCCGTCGCCCCGACCCCCAGAAGCGTCGCCCGGGTTGCTGTCGAGGGCTACCGTGACGGCTGTCCCGTCGTCGACCTCGACGGTCGCCAGCCAGCCGTCGGCGGTCGATTCGACGTCAGTGACGGGGCCGCCGAAGACGTTGTTGTCGCCGACGAACGCCGCGACGAAGCGGGTGGCCGGCCGGTCGTAGATCTCGCGGGGCCGGCCGACCTGCTCGACCCGGCCGTCGCGCATCACCGCGACGCGGTCCGAGACCGCCAGCGCCTCCTCCTGGTCGTGGGTGACGTACAGCGTCGTAATCGACAGCTCCTGCTGGATCTCGCGGATCTGTACCCGGAGGCGCTCGCGGAGCTTCGCGTCGAGAGCGCTCATCGGCTCGTCGAGCAGCAGGACGTCGGGGCCGGGCGCCAGCGCGCGGGCCATCGCGATCCGCTGGCGCTGCCCACCCGACAGTGCTGCGGGATCGCGGTCCTCCGTGCCGGCGAGACCGACCAGCTCCAGCAACTCCGCGACGCGCTCCTCGGCGGAGACGCCGCCCGGCGGGTCGGCGAACTTGAGCCCATAGGCGACGTTCTCGCCGACGGTCATGTGCGGGAACAGCGCGTAGTTCTGGAACACGACGCCGACGTCCCTGTCTTCGGGCGGAACGCCCGCGGCGTCAGCACCGCCCAGCCGGATCGTCCCCTCGGTCGGCTCCTCGAAGCCGCCGACCAGCCGCAGCGTCGTCGTCTTGCCACAGCCCGAGGGGCCGACGAGCGTGAAGAACTCGCCGTCGGCGACCGAGAGGGAAACGTCGTCGACGGCCGTCGTCGTGGCGTAGCGCTTCGTGACGCCGTCGAGTTCGATCGCCGACGGACCGGTGGGGCGGTGGCGATCCGCGTCGGAGCCCTCAGAGCCCACGGTGGTCACCCCCGAGGCGGTCGATCACGACGAAGCTGGCGCTCGTGACGACCAGCAGGACGACGCCCATCGCAGTCGCGGGGCCGAGGCGGCGGCCGATGAACCGCTCGATCGCGATCGGCATCGTGAACTGGTCGGCGCCGGTCGCGAGGATCACCGTCGCGGAGAACTCGCCGATCGAGATGGCAAAGGCAAAGGCCGCCCCGGCGACGACGCCGGGCCACACCAGCGGCAGCTCGACGTCGAGTAGCGCCTGCACGCGGGAGGCACCGAGCGCGCGGGCGGACTCCAGCAGCTGCGGGTCGAGCCGCTCTAGCCCCGGTGCGACGGTCCGGACGACGAACGGGTAGCCCGCGACAGCGTGGGCGGCGACGATGGCGACGGCGCCGGTGACTGCTATCTCGACGCCGCCGATCTCGGTGCCGAACACCAGGCCGCGCAGCAGGCCGAGGCCGACGACGATCCCCGACACCGCCAGCGGCGCCATCGCGACGGCATCGACGAGCTTCCGGCCGCGGTACGAGCGCGTGGTCAGCACCGCGACGATCACCCCCATCGGCAGGGCGACGGCGAGCGCCGCCGCGCCAAAGAGCAGGGAGTTGCGGATCGCCGGCCAGGGCTGGACCTGGAACGCCGCGCCACCGGCCTGCCGTTCCACCAGAAAGCGGTAGTGGTCGAGCGTGACCCCGCCCGCGTCGGTGACGCTCGCCTGGAGCATGCTCGCGATCGGCATCAGGAAGACGACGACGGCGATGGCGGCATAGATCGCGAGGCCGACCCGCGGGAGGAGGTCGCGGATCGACAGCGAGATGACGAGTTCGACGACGGCGAGGGCGGCCGCCTCCGCGTAGTCGAGGTCCTGGATCAGCCGATAGACGAACACCTCGACGGTCGCGAGGCTGAAATCGCCCAGCGCGAGCACGATCGGGAACGTGCCGAACGTGAACACGAAGGTGAGTGCGGCGCTCATCAGGACGGCGGGGTACAGCTGCGGCGCGACGACGTCGAGAAACGCCCGCCGCGGGCCGGCACCGAGGCTGCGCGCGGTCTCGACGGCGCTGGCGTCGACGGACTCCCAGGCGGCGGTCGTGAGTCGCGCCACCAGCGGCGCGTTGTAGAAGGCGTGTGCCAGCACGATCGCTTTCAGCGAGAACAGCCACTCGATCGGGCCGAGCCCCACGAGCCCGAGGGCGGCGTTGATCGGCCCGTTGCGGCCGAACGCGGCGACGAACCCGACCGCGACCATGATCGACGGGAGCACGAACGGCAGGATCGTCAGCGAGCGCAGCGTCCGCCGGCCGGGGAACTCGTAGCGAGCCAGGACGTACGCCGCCGGCAGCCCCAGCGCGACGCTGGCGACCGTCGACAGCGCCGCCTGGTAGACCGTGAACCCGACGATCCCCAGCCGCCGGTCGGGCGAGAGCAGGTCGCCGGCGACCGCGAGCGGCGACTCGCCGGCGAACAGCCGGGCGAGTTCACCGAAGTAGAACGGATCCTGGAGGATCTCGACGAATACAGAGAGTGTGGCGGCGCCGTCGACGACGACCGCCTCGACGAACACCGTCACCACGGGGTAGTAGAACATCGCCACGAGCAGGGCGACGACTGTAGCGCCGAGCACGGCGAGCGCCCGGCGTTCGATCCGGCCACGGAGCGACCGGCTGCGGCGCTCGCCGTCGGCGACAGTGCCGGCCGGCGTCACCGGCCCGCCGTCCGTCCGGGACCGTGACCGCTGCCGGGAGCCGCCGTCCGTCCGGGCCTGCGGCGAGTCCCGGTCGGTGGCGGGCCGGTCAGTTCTGGGCGAACTGCCGTTCCCAGTCCTCGATCCACTCACTGATCGATCCCTGAAGCTCCTCGTAGGTAAACGTCACTGGCTCGGGCGGCTCGTGGGCGAGTTCGTCGTAGTCCGGCGAGAGCTCGGCGTTGTCGGTCGCCGGGAACTGGACGTTCCGTTCGGCGATTTCGCCCTGGATTTCCGGCTGCAGGACGAAGCCCATGAACTCGCGGGCGAGGTCGGGTTCGTTTGCGTCGGAAAACAGCGCCATCCCCTCGGGGTTGGCGTACCCCTCGTCGTCGAGAAAGCGGATCTGGTGTTCCTCGAGGTTCGCGTCGTTCTGTGCCGCGAACACCTGGTCGGTGGAGTAGGAGACCACCATCGGCGCCTCGCCTTCGCTCCAGGCGCCGTATGCGTCGCTCCAGGAGCCCAGCACCCGGACGTCGTTGTCCTGCAGGTCCGCCCAGTAGTCGAGGTAGCCGTCCGCGCCGTACTGGTGGACCGTGTGCAGCAGGAACGCCCGCCCGGTCGCCGAGGCGGCGGGGTCCTGGGTGATCAGGTCGCCGCGGTACTCCTCGTCGAGGAGCCCGTCGAACGTCTCGGGCGCCTCGATCGCGGTGCCGTCGTACACCGGGCAGATGTACCCCGTGTCGTAGGGGATCGCGCGGCCGTCGGGATCGAACGACAGCCCCGGTTTGACCTGGTCGCGGCCTGCGACGTCGCCGGCTGCAGCGAACAGGGCGTCGTCGAGTTCGTCGTCGACGCGGACGAGCTGGTCGACGTTCAGCCCGACGTACATGTCCGCACCGCTGCCCTCGCCAGCGAGCTGGCGCTCGATGTAGTGGTTGACCTCGTTCTCCGGCGCCTCCCACTCCAGGGTGGCGTCGACCGTCGATTCGAACTCCTCTTTGAGCCACTCCCCCGGACTGATCGAGGGGGCATCGAGGAACGCGCTGTAGGTCCCGACCGTCAGCGTCGACTCCTCGCCGTTGGTCGTGGCACCGCCGTCGTCGCCGTTCTCCATCCCGTCGTCGCCGTTCTCCATCCCGTCGTCGCCGTTCTCCGTCGGCGTCTCGGTGGGCGTCTCCGTGTCGCCGTTCCCATTGCCGCTGTTTCCGTTCCCGTTCCCGCCGTCTCCATTGCCGTCACTGCCGTTACTGTTCCCGCTGTCGTCGTCGTCGCCGGTACAGCCGGCCAGCGACACGACGACGCCGGTTCCGAGCGCTGATACGAAGGTTCGGCGTCTCATTACCCGGTGATAGTCACGAGTGATAGATAAGTAGCGTGGTTTGGATACGGCCGAAGAGGGCGGTACGCGGCAAACTCTGCGGCGAGAGCCGGTAGGTGGGGCCGGTCCGGATCGACGAGGCGCCGGGCGCCCGCGACCCCCGGTAGCGAGCGCCGCCGGGAGGAAGGGATTTGTCGTTCCGGCCGCCAATATTGCGTGGATGGTCCACTACGTCTACGTCGTCGAGTGCAGTGACGGCTCGCTGTACACCGGGTACACGACGGACGTGGGGCGGCGGATCGACGAGCACAACGCCGGCGACGGCGCGAAGTACACGGCGGGCCGGCGGCCGGTCGCGCTCCGATACGTCGAGTACCACGACAGCAGGAGCGCCGCCCAGCGCCGCGAGTACCGGATCAAGAACCGCTCGCGCGAGGGGAAAGAACGGCTACTTCCGGACGACCCGGACCGTGTCGGCGTCGACCTCTCGTGGTCGTTCAGCGACGACCAGTTCCCCGCTGATAGTGATTATTGTGACTGTTACCGGGTTGACCGCACGACTGCGTGTAGTCGATCCCGGAATGACTCACAATAATCACTATGAGCGGCCCCACCAGCATGAGGTTCGTGAACTCGAAACACACCAGGCGCTTCCCGCGGTTTTACTTTCACTCTGCATGGCTGGCATATTTACCCCCGGCAGGCCTTACGACGAAGTAGAGGGCACCCCACCCTCGTTCCACAAGAGCGCGTCACACGCTCTTTCCCCTTATCAGAATACATATGCCAGCAAACCGTCCGTCCACAGTCGGCGTCTGTCCGCTCTGCGAGGCGACGATCGACCGCCACGACGTGTTGATCGAGTACGAACGCTCGGAAGGAGCCGAAGGCGTCTACGCCGAGTGTCCCGCCTGCCAGGACGTCGTGACGCCAGCGTAGGCCGGACCCGCAGCGTTTTTCATCCCCATCGGACACGCCTTTGTAGCAATGACTCCGAGTCGAAAGCCGCCTGATACTGGTGGCTGTAATTCTTTTACTCGCCAGTCTCTGCTATCTGCGGAGACAGACCCGTTCCGCCTGGATTCTTAATTCGAGTTTTCACGTACTTACAGCCACCAGTATGACGTTAAAACAGTCGAGCGTCGAAACGGCCCGACGTCAGGGGGACCGGTCGCCCGGTTCGGGCCGATCAGTTGGGGGAAGGGACCAACGCCCTGTGGCGATCAGGCCTGCCGCCGGGCGAGGTAGCCGGCTGCCGCCACCGCTGCCAGCGCGACGACCGCTGCGAGCAGGCCGAAGCCCGGCCCGCTGCCGTCGTCGGTTTCATTGCTCTCGCCGTCGTCGCTCATCTCGCCGTCTTCTTCGCTGTTCATCTCATCGTCTTCACTGCTCATCTCGTCGTCATCCTCGCCGCCGTTCATCTCGTCGTCGCCGCTCGTGTTGTCGTCGCCGCCGTTCATCTCGTCGTCGCCGCTCGTGTCGTCGTTATCGCTCATGTCCTCGACAGTCACGTCGAGGGGGCCCATGACCGGGCCGCCAGCGGCGACGTAGGGGCCGTCCTCGGCACCCTCGCTATCCGGGAAGTCATACGCTTCGTTGCCGTTCGTATCCTGATGGGCCATCGCGAACAGCGTATCGTCGTCCTCGAGTGGCTCCTCGAGCGTAATTTCGACGCCCTCGTGGGTACCGGGTTCGAGGTACTCGCTCGTGCCGCGGATGCTCTCGAACACCGCACCGTCGGTCAGCGAGGAGTCGTGCACCGTCACGAAGCCGCCGTTGTGCAGCGTGACGCGCTCGACGACGACCGTCTCGGCGTCGGATGCGTCAGCGTCGGCGACGACTGTCGCCGTGACGCCCACCGTTCCGGGGTCGACGACAGCCCCGCCGTCAGCGGTGTAGGGACCGTCGTCGCCGCCCTCGTTCTCGACGAAGTCGTACGCCTCGTTGTCGTTGGTGTCGCGGTGCGGCATCGCGATCAGCTGCTGGGTGTCGGCAATCGGCTCGTCGAGTTCGATCGTCACCTCGTCGTGCACGCCCGCCTCCAGGTACTCGCTCGTGCCGCGGACGCTTTCGAGCGCGGCACCGCCAAGCAGCGAGGCGTCGTGGATCGTCACGAAGCCGCCCTCGGAGAGATCGACGCCCTCGACGACGACGGTCGTGCCGTCGCTCGTCTGGCGGTCGAGGCTGGCGCTCGCGGAGACAGTCACGTCGCCGCCGTCCATCACGATATCACCGTCGGCCGTATAGGGGCCGTCCTCGTCGCCTTCAGTGTCGGGGAAGTCGTAGGCCTCGTTGTCGTTCGTGTCCTGGTGGGCCATCGCGAGCAGCGTGTCGCCCTCTTCCAGCGGCTCGTCCAGCCGGACCTGAACGTCGCGGTGGAGGCCGGGTGCGAGGTACTCGCTCGTGCCGCGGATGCTCCCGAACACCTCGCTGTCCGTCAGCGAGGAGTCGTGCATCGTCACGAAGCCGCCCTCGGGGACGAACAGTTCGTCGACGGTGACCAGCGTCCCGCCGGACGCGCCGCCATCGAACGACGACGTCGCCGTGTCGCGCAGTTCGACCGCTGCGTCGTCGAGGACGGCGTCACCGCCGGCAGTCACGAACGGCCCGTCTTCCTCACCTTCGGAGGCGGGGAAGTCGTAGGCCTGGTTGCCGTTCGTGTCGCGGTGTGCCATCGGGAGCAGCGTGTCGTCGTTCTGCAGGGGGTCCTCAAGCTGGATACGGACGTCCTCGTGGACGCCAGCCATCAGGTACTGGCTCGTGCCGCGGACGCTCTCGAAGACCGCACCGTCGAGGAGGCTCGAATCGTGGACGGTGACGAACCCACCCTCGGAGAGTTCGACGCGGTCCACGACGACGTACTCGCCCTCGGTGGGCTGGTCGCTGGCCGTCACGGTCGCCGAGACGGTCACCTCGGCGCTCTCCATGACGATGTCGCCGCCGGCGGTGTAGGGGCCGTCCTCGCCGCCGTTCGAGGAGAGGAACGCGTACGCACGGTCGTCGTTCGTATCCTGGTGAGCCATCGCGAAGAACGTCCCGTCCTCGATCCCGTCGTCGAGGTGGACCGTCACGTTCTCGTGGGTGCCGGATTCGAGATACGTGCTCGTCCCGGCGACGCTTCCGAACGTGTTCCCGTCGGTCAGCGACGCGTCGTGGATGGTGACGAACCCACCCTCGGGTAGGGTCACCTCGTCGACGACGATCGTCGCGCCGCCCGACGTGCCGCCGGAGAAACTCACGCTCGCTTCGTGTTCGTCCGCCGATGCTGGGGTCGCAACCCCGCCCATCCCGCCGGCGACCACCGACGCGATGAGCACTGCGACCATCGTTACTGTCCATGCGTGAGAACGCATACTCTGTTCGAACAGAGGTACTTAAAAGAAGATTTTCCGAACTGCGACCGAACTCTCACCCAATTTTGTCCAAAAAGTAATCCACGGGTGCGAATTTTCGGGACGAACTGGGCACCGAAACGCGGCGAGACATTCGACCGGACTGGATACTTAAATGATCGCGTCCAGGGACGTCTCGGGGCCGGGAGACCGCCGGGATCAGTCCCAGGTGACCCAGGTGAGGAACGCGATGCCGGCGGTCTCGAGGACGTGCAGCGCCATCATCCCGCGCCAGGCGATGTTCGGGACGTCCGAGGAGAACCAGGCCGACAGCTGCGGGTCGACCATGTAGATGTACAGCGAGAGCGCGTTCTCGGCGAACAGGAAGAGAGCGAAGATGGCGAGCCCGAGGGTGTGTTTCGAGCGCAACTCCATGTAGTTCCGCCCCCAGACCGAGAGAAGGACAGTGAGCAGGACCAGGTTGACCCCGGCCGAGAGCCGCGCGATGTCGAACCAGAGACTCATCGTACTCCACCTACCCGATGTCTCCGTATAACTACTTTCCCAAATTCGTTCCAAATCCGGCCGGAAACGTCCCCGAATCGGGGGACGGCTGTCGTGTGGTGTCGTGTCATGATTCGTCTACCTGTTCGATGATCGTGGTCACGGTCTCCCAGTGGTGTCTGGCGCGGTCGGTCGGGAGGTACACCGCGCCGTAGTCGTCGCCGCTGCTCTGGACGATGTCATTCTCCGTCAGGACGTCGAGGTGATGGCGGACCGTCTTGTAGTCGAGGCCGAGGTCCTCGGCGAGCTGGTTCGCGTTCCGCGGCCGCTCGTCGACCGCGCGGAGCAGGCGGACGCGGTTCTTGCCCCCCCGCGTGCCCGTCAACACGTACCAGAGCACCGCCTCCATCGACTGACCTCTCGGACCCCCGTAACCTAATAGCATCGCTCGGAGCCGCCGTAATATACACCCGGACGTGACTCTGTTACACGTCAGGACTCGATATCCACGAGTATCGACTCTGACAGTCCCGAGTTGTGTCGAGATGACTGAGGTCCGGGTGTATAGCGCGCCGACCGTCCCACTTTTGGCCCGTCGTCCCGAGGTATGCAGCATGGCCGACCTCGAACTCTCGGCGGACGCGCCCGCGTGCGCCGCCGACGGCGTCTGGCTCGCCTGCATCGAATGCGGCGAGCAGTTCGCGCCGTTCGACGACGTGCGCTACACCTGCGACGACTGCGACGGACTTCTGGAGGTCCGGTATGCGGACCCGCCGACGTGGGACGACTTCGAGGGCCGCGGCGTCTGGCGCTACGCCGCCGCGCTCCCGTTCGACGCGGGCGTCTCACTGCCCGAAGGAGCGACGCCGCTGCACGACGTCCCCCGCCTCGAAGCCGACCTCGGCGTCGAGCGCCTCCGGGTCAAACACGAGGGGATGAACCCGACGGGCAGCTTCAAGGACCGCGGGATGACCGTCGGCGTCCGCGTCGCCCAGGCGGTCGGCGTCGACCGGCTGGCCTGCGCGTCGACGGGCAACACCAGCGCCGCGCTGGCGGCCTACGGCGCCCGCGGCGGCATGGAGACGCTCGTGTTGCTGCCGGCGGGGAAGGTTGCCGCCGGCAAAGTCGCACAGGCCAGCCTCCACGGCGCCCGCATTCTCGAGGTCGACGGCAACTTCGACACTTGCCTCGACATCGTCCAGGACCTCGCCGGCCGCGGGGAGGTGTACCTGCTGAACTCCCTCAACCCGTTTCGCCTGGAGGGTCAGAAGACGATCGGCCTCGAAATCTTAGAGCAGTTCCGCGACGAGGAAGGCAGCTATCCGGACCGGATCGTGCTGCCGGTGGGCAACGCCGGCAACACCGCCGCGCTGTACAAGTGCTTGCGCGAACTCGAAGCCAGCGGCGCGCTCGCGGCCGAGGAGGTGCCGAAGCTCACCGGTGTCCAGGCCGCCGGCGCCGCGCCGATGGTCGAGGCGATCGACCACGGCTGGGACGACACCGAACGCTGGGACGACGTCGAAACCCGGGCGACCGCGATCCGCATCGGCAACCCCGTCAACGCGCCCAAAGCGCTGCCGGGCATCCGCGCGACCAGCGGCACCGCCGTCGCCGTCTCGGACGAGGCGATCACGGAGGCCCAGCGCGACCTCGCCGGCGAGGGCGTCGGCGTCGAACCCGCCTCCGCCGCCTCGGTCGCGGGCCTCCGGAAGCTCCGCGAGGCGGGCGTCGTCGACGCCGACGAGCAGGTCGTCTGTCTCACGACCGGCCACCTGCTGAAAGATCCCGACGCTGCTGCAGAGGCGGGCGAGGACCCCGAACCTGTCCCCGGGACGACCGCGGGCGTGCTCGACCACCTCGGCGGGTGACGCCGCGGCGGAACGCAGCCATACAGCCGGACGTGACCGGTGACGGGTACACACCGACGAAGAGCGATCTCAGGTGGCTGGCGCGTCGATCGGGTCGGCGAGCCACGCGTACTCATCGGGCACGCGGTCGAGCGACAGCGACGTCGTCTCCCGCTCGGGGAGGTCGAACAGCCACTCCGCGCCGTCGAACCGGACGAGCTTGGCCTCGCCGTCGCGGACGAACGACAGCGACTCGCCCAGCAGCTCCGGCTCGTAGCGCGCCGTCCCCTCCCAGAGCAGCGCCTCCAGATCGAGCATCGGCGTGTAGAACGCGCCGCGGGCGGCGTCGTCGCCGATCCCCGAGACAAGCGACCGCTCGGGGAACGAGTCCAGCCCGGTTTCGTCGAGGATCGTGTGGTACAGCCGGCGCAGTTCCACCTGCTCGTCGACGCGGTCGGGGCCGCCGTCGGGGAAGTCGACGGCCAGCGGCACGGAGACGACGCTGTCGAAGACGCTGTGCTGGTGGCCGACGAGGCCGAACTCGCCGAGATGTTCGCCGTGGTCGGAGAACACCGCCACGAGCGCGTCATCGAGGACGCCGGCTGCCGACAGCGCGTCGAGGACGGCGTCCAGGCGGTCGTCCATCGTCCGCAGGTCGGCGTCATAGAGCTGGCTGAGCCGGCGGAGGGCGCGGGGGCCGAGGTCGGCGTCGCCGACCGTGTGAGCCCGCTCGTTCGTGACGATCGGCGCGTCGGCGAGATTGTCCTCGACGAACGCCGCCTCGTGCTCGGGCGCTGGCGAGCGCGGGAGGTGCGGGTCGATGAGGTTGACGAACAGGAAAAACGGCGACCCCGCGCGGTCGAGATACGTCTCGACCTGCTCGGCGAGGCCATCGGCCGACGGCGGCGCGGTCTCGGTCGCGGTCCCCCCGCGCTCGCGGACGGCAGTGAACAGCCGTTCCAGCGGCTGCCGGACCGACGCCGTGCTCGCCACCCAGTTCGCCAGCGGCGCGACGGCGTCGGCCGTCGCCGCGGGTTCCGCAATCGTGTCCAGCGTCTCGAAGGCGTCGAACCCGCGGGCGAAGCCCGTCGCCGGGCGGACGTACTCGTTGGGCGAGACGGCGTACGTCTCGTAGCCCGCCGCCGAGAGGAGTTCGGGAAACGTCGGCCCGTCCTGCAGAATCGGGGCGACCATCGTCGCGCCGTGGTCGGCGGGGTAGCGGCCGGTGAAAACCGACGCGTGGGAGGGGACCGACCAGGGCGCCTGAGCGACCGCGTCGGTGAACGTCGTCGCCCGCTCGGCGAACGCGTCGAACGCCGGCGTCGTCTCGCGGTCGTACCCGTACGCCGAGACGCGGTCGGCGCGCACCGTATCCAGCACGAGACAGACGACGTTGGGCGGTGTCTCCATTGTCATTGCTTCGACAGTCGCGCAGTAAAACCCCCGGTCTCCCGGTGCCGACCACGTGACGACCGCTCACGTGAATCAGGCGAACGCGTTCAGCATCAGAACCAGGATGCCGAGCAGCGTGCTGAACGCGATAATCGTCTTGGGGTCGATGCGGATCCCCTTGTCGTCCTCGGAGTCGAAGTACCGGACGAGTCCGGCACTCGACATCAGTCCGCCGCCGTCGCTGGAGCTCATACGCGACTGTCTCTCGCCAGCACTCCTAAACGTTTCGACCCACCGTGCCGTAGTGTTCGGACGAACCGACGGGGGTTTTGCACGCAGCATGAACGCCCCTAGTAATTCACAGAAGCTATTGAGGAATCTGGGCGAGATGAAACAGCAGGTTCGAGACAGAGAACGCCCCAGGTCGCTCGACTGCGCTCACTTCGCTACGCTTCGTTCGCCAGCCGGGACTCGTTGCGCGCCTCGGCCTCCGGCCTGCGGTGCTTACGTCGTCCGGGCTGGATCGAGCGACCTGCCCCGTTCAGTCCCACCCGAATCGGCTGTTTTCGCCGTCCACAATCGCGTTGATGGCCGAATTAGCGACATGGGCGGGACTGGAAGGGGCCGGCTGTCCACGGCGGGAGCCGTGGGCTCGGGAATCTCCGATTCCCGGTGCTCGACGACGGCGGCCGACGCAAGCACTGAGCGG